>DATLVW010000855.1:0-21663 GCA_035577085.1 Thermoanaerobaculia bacterium | reverse complement strand
GACGGGCACCAATACGGCGGTTCAGTGGTACATCGGCAATCCTCCGAGCACCACCACAACAGCATCCAACGGAACGACGTCATCGTTGACCGTTTCTCCGACCGTGACTACGACCTATTGGGTTCGCGTGACCGCGTGTGGCGGCTCGGCGAACAGCAATGCAGCGACCGTCACCGTGACGACCTGCACGCCGCCGTCCGCTCCCGCTCCGGTCGCTAATCCATCTACGATCACGTCCGGCCAATCGAGCACGATCACCGAGACTCCGACCGGCAGCGGCCCGTTCACTTACCAGTGGTATAGCGGCAACTCGGGCGTGACCACGAGTCCGATCGGCGGATCGACGAGCAACAACTCCATCACCGTCAGCCCGACGGTCACCACCTCGTACTGGGTGCGCGTGACCGGACAGTGCACACCGACGGTGGACAGTCCAGCCGTGACCGTGACCGTCGCTCCGTGTGTTCCCCCAACCGCGGCGCCCCCTTCCGCCTCTCCCTCTTCCATCACGAATGGTCAATCGAGTCTCCTTTCCGAAAGCGCCAGCGGCACCGGTCCGCTGACCTACCAGTGGTTCATCGGAAACTTCGGTGTGACGACGAGCCCCGTCGGTGGGCCGAGCAGCAACTCGTTCATCACCGTAAGTCCCACCACGACCACCACCTACTGGGTTCGGGTGACCGGACAGTGCGGTTCGCCGTCCGACAGCCGGGAGACGACGGTGACCGTGACGTGCGCGCCGATCGCGTCAGGACCAATCGCTTCGCCGCAGACGATCAATAACGGCCAGTCGTCAATCCTCTCAATCAACACGGCGGGGAACGGTCCATTCACGATTCAGTGGTACCAGGGCAGCTCCGGCGATACCTCGAACATGATCAACGGCGCCACAGGTACGAGCACCGTCGTGTCTCCAACGGTGAACACCAGCTATTGGGTGCGCGTGAGCTCGTCGTGTGGCACGCAGGACTCGAACAATGTAGTCGTCGTCGTCAATGGGTCGCCCTGTGTCGCCGCCTCGATCGCGACGCAGCCAGCAAGCACGACGATCTCCAGCGGTTCACCGGTCACGCTGACCGTGGTGGCCGCTGGAACCGCCCCGTTCACCTATCAGTGGTTCACCGGCGACAAGGGAGATACCTCCAACGCCATCCAGGGCGCGACCTTGGCCTCATTGATCCGGAGTCCGACCGTCACGACGAAGTTCTGGGTGCGCGTGACCGGCTGCAACAACTCGACGGCCGACAGCAACACCGCCACGATCACGGTATCGACATGTACATCCCCATCGATCACCACGCAGCCAGCGAACGTCTCAGCCCCGATCGGCACCGCCGCAACGTTCAAGGTCGTTGCCGCAGGGACGGCCCTTCACTACCAGTGGTACGAGGGCAACAAAGGCAACACGACCAAGACCGTCGGCACCGACTCATCGACCTTCGTCACGGATGCGGTCGACTTCAATAATCAGTACTGGGTTCGCATCACCGGCCAGTGCGGCACCGCCGACAGCAACGCCGCTACGGTGACGGCGATCTTTCCTCCGCGCGGCCGCGCCGTCCGCCACTAGGAGTGCGAGCGTCTCGCTCGCGGCCATCGGGGCGTCCCCGCCCCGGTGGTTCAATCGCGCGCTGGTGATCACCGCGGTAACACTCTCCACCACGCTAAGATCCCACCTCAAATCGCGATCCCCGAAAGGCTAAAACTCAATGCCCATCGTCGTCAGACTGTTACTCGCTGTCACTATTGCCGCAGCCACATCCACAGGCGTCCTCATCGCCGACACCACCTGCACCCAGGTCTCGATCATCACCCATCCGTCCTTTGTGACGATCCTTCCGGGCACTTCGACAACGCTCTCAGTCACCGCCGCGGGCACGCTCCCGATCACCTACCAGTGGTACACCGGCACGTCGGGCAACACATCGCAGCCGATTCCCAACGCCACGACCTCCTCGGTCACCGTGACCCCGGTTACGACCATCACGGCCTATTGGGTCCATGTGGCGAACAGTTGCAACACCGTCGGCGTCAACAGCGTCACCGGCGTCGTCACTCTCTCCGCGACCTGCCCCTCGCCGACGATCGACAAGCAGCCACTGTCCCTGTCGGCCGGCGTCAGCACGGTCGCCACGTTGAAGATTGAGGCCAGGCACACCGCTACCGGAACCGGCATCCCCGGCAGCCCGTTGCACTACCAGTGGTACAAGGGTGTGAAAGGCGATATCTCAACGAAAGTCGGCACCGACTCCGACACGTTCATCACCAACCCGGTCAGCGTGACCGCCAGCTACTGGGTGCGCGTGAGCGAAGAGTGCATCAGCTCGATCGACAGCAACGCCGCAATCGTCACCCCGACGTTTCCACCGCGCAGCAGGGCGGTGAGGTGAGGTTGGGAGTGGGGTGTGGGAAGTGGGGAGTGGGGAGTGGGAGCGATCAGAGATTAGAGATTTATTAGAGATCAGAGATTAGAGATACAGAGATCAGAGCACCGAGCTGATCTCTGACGAATCGCTGATCTCTTGTCTCTGATAGTCTCTGATCTCTGATCGCTTGTCTCTAATCTCGTTCTCCCACCCCCAACACCCCACTCCCCACCCCCCGACGCTCACATCGTCGTCAACTGCTTCTTCATCGACGCGATCATGTTCGCGCTTTGTTGCTCGGTTGGCAGTGACTCGGCGAAGCGGATTGCTTCTTCGATCGTCTTTTTCGCTGATTCCTTGTCGCCTTTGGCTGCGTACACCGAGGCGCGGTTGCGGTAGATGCCGATCTTGCGAGGGCCGTACGCCAGCTTCAGCGCACGGTCGGACGCGGCGAGGGCATCGTCGAAACGGCCGGCTGCTTTGTACGCGGAGATGAGGCGTGCCGGCGGGTTGTAGTCGTTCGGCAGATCGCGCTCCGACTGCTCGAGCATGGCGATGGCCTTCTCCGGTTGTTTCAGGCCGAGGTAAGCGGTGAGGCGGTGCGAATCGTAGACGGCCCGCTGATCGGGAGTCTTCGCTTTCGCAGCTTCGCCTTCGAGGAACGCAGCCCATTGCTCGCGGAGAGCGTGCGCCGCCGCGGCGTCTTTCGCTTCATCGCGAGCATCGGCGAGCGATTCGTAGAGACCGGAGCGGTCGTCGGCCGACATGTGGATCTTGTCTGCGGCGGCGAGCGTTTCGCGCGTCGCTTTCTCCAGACCGGCGATGAGCTCGGAACGGTTCCACGATTTCTTCGGATCGAGATCGCTGGCGCAGGAGAGTCCAGTACCGGCCACGTTGACGGCCGATCCCGTACCGCGCACGCGCGGATAGAGCGCCAGTGCGCGCTCGGCGCAAGCTTGCGAATTCTGCGATTGCAGGAGCGTGAAGACGAGTGACTCCGACGCGCGTCCGAAGCGCGGCCAGTTCTTCGGCGCGGCTGCGATCGCCTCGTCGAGCACCTTGGCGGCTTCGGCCTGTTTGCCTTGCGCGGCCAATGCATCGGCGCGGATCAACAACGTATCCGCTTTGCCGTGCGAGCCTTGCGCGGCGCGCTCGCCGTCATCGAGCAGCTTGCGGACTTGCGGCACCGTGCCGCCGCCGGCGTAGCGGAAGACGACCTTATCTTTCGGGTCGAGGATGAGCAGCGTCGGCCAGACGCTGATCGGATGCGCTTTCAGGAATGCGGCGTTCGTTGCGTTTTCCGTATCGATCGAGAGCCAGACGAACCGTCCGGCGTACCGCTCGAGGGACTTGTCCGTGAAGACATAGGCCCTCATCGAGCGGCACGTGTGTCACCACGGTGCCCACGCTTCGACGAAGACCGGCCGGTCTGTCGCCTTCGCGCGGGCAATCGCCATCTTGTAATCGTTCTCGATCCACGGCAGCACTTCCTTTGCCTGGGCCGCCGAGGCGATGAGGAGGAGGGACGCGATGAGGAGTCGTTTCATGGGGTCAGTTTAGCGCAGGCTGACCGGTCAAACGGAAGAGCGAGCGAACGGTCATCCAAACTGTCACTTTGTATACGATTCGTTTTGAGCTCGGAGAGAACGCGAATGGTTGTCGCTCTCCTCACCTTCGCACTGCCCGCACCCGCACCATTCCCGCCAGCGCCGCAAGATCGCGCGCATCGATGACGCCGTCGCCGTTGACGTCGCATCCCCAGCTCGCGTGCGCTGCCGTCGTAGCGTGAGGTCCGCCCGACAACTCCTTGCTCAGCGCGGAGATATCCGCGGCATCGACGACTCCGTCGCCGTTGCAGTCTCCCGATGCCGGCACGACCAGTTTGTAGATCACGAAGCCGCTCGCGAAGTAGATGCTCCCGTCCGGCCCCTCGGCCACGTCGATGATCGGATCGCTTTCGTTCTGAATCACCGCCACCGGATCGGGGAGCGGATTGGCGTAGATGTCGGGGACGTAGAAGAGAGCCTTGGCCACAAAGCTGCCCAGCAGATACCCGCGCCGGAGGATGGGATTGCGTCCGCTGAGCGCGGCGAGCCCGGTCGGTGCGACCACGACCGGAAACGTGTAGACCGGCGGACGCATCCCGGCAACCGGCGGCCTGTTCCCTGCCGTAAGCGGCCAGCCGCAGTCATCACCCTCCACCACCACGTCGATCTCATCGTCAACGGCGTCGCCATTGTCGGTGATGATGACGCGCTGCGTTGCCGCATCCCACGCCAGGTCGAAGGGATTGCGGAAGCCGCGCGCGAACTGCACCGCCGAACCGTACGGCAGGATCCGCCAGAGCTTTCCCGCGTTCCATGCCGGATCCTGAGCGAGGCTACCAACCCCATAGTCGCCGATGGCCAGAAAGATCGAGCCATCCGGCGCCACCGTGAGATTGCCCCCGTGGTGCTCGGTGGAGACACCCCGCTCCGCCACATCCTTGTCGCAGACGAAGCGATGGATCTGGCTCTCAGCGCCAGTGGTGAGGTCAATGGCCGAGACGATGTCGTACGTAATCGCCGGCGTCGTGTAGTGAACGATGGCCGTGTTGTCGTCCCGCAACGCCAACCCGATCAGCCCACAGTTCCCATTCGCCTCGGTCGTCACATGCGCGACCACGACCGGCTTCCCGGAGGCTCTCTCCGCAGGCCCGACCCGCAGAACATCCCCACTCTTGGTCGAGTAGTAAATCGTCCCCTGCGAGTCCACAACGAGCGCGGTGAGAAACCCCGGCGTCCCCTGCAAAACCTGAACATGAAACCCCGGCAGCGTCGTCGCACGCGCCGCCGAAGCCAGCAACAGAATCAAAAGGAATCGTCTCATTTCGTGGAGGAAGTCTCGCTGTTTGGCAGGTCTCAGGATCTTCTGGTGACTTCGTCGGTCCTCATTGCCCGGCCGATCAATCCATCCGGCCGCTGAGGCGACAAACGATATCCGTGCCAGCCTGTTCCCGGAACGCTGCTCGTGCGTGTGCGACGGGTCATGTCCGCTACCCGGAAACGCCGATCGGAAGGGTGATCGTAAAGGTCGACCCGAAGCTCCCGACACCGTTGGAATGCTTCCGAGAAAGCCTCGGTTACGAAGGCCCTTGACGCATGAGGGCCGCGCGCCGATAATCGCGCCCCTCGCCGCAGCCGCTTCCCATCGGCCGCCGAGCGTTTCTCACCAGTGTCGCGGGGTGGAGCAGTCTGGTAGCTCGTTGGGCTCATAACCCAAAGGTCGCGGGTTCAAATCCCGCCCCCGCAACCAATGTAAATATATGAATGGCCGGCGAATACGCTGGCCGTTTCTGTTTTTAGCGATCACCGAAAACAGGAAAATTAAGGCGATTTTAAGGGTTGGTTAGCGACCATTCCACCAGGGATGGCGCGGCGCGGGATCGGCGTCGTCGTGGCCGGCCAGTCGCGCGTACGTGGCGAGAAGCAGCGGAACCACCGCGACTGGCGAGAAGAGCTCCTCGTAACGAGCGCGCGCCGCTCGCGCCAGCATTTCACGCCGCGCGGCGTCGCGTCCGAGCTCGGTCATCGCCGCAGCGAGCGCATCGATGTCGGCTGGCCGCACGAGCACCCCGGCGTCCGATCCGAGCATGTCCGGAATGCCGCCGACAGCCGAGGCGATCACCGGAACGGCGTGCGCCATCGCTTCGACGATCGTATTCGGCGTCCCTTCGGCCAGCGTGGGGAGCACGAGAACGTCGATGCTGCGCATGAACGCATCGCGAGCGGCCGGTCCGGCGTACGTGCCGGTGAATGTGCAGCGCCCATTCAGCGCGAGGGCCGCGGCTCGACTCATCACGTCGTCGAACTGCGGACCGCCGCCGGCGATGCGAAGCGACGCGTCGGGCACGCGATCCGCGGTTTTTACGAACGCGTCGACCAGGGCAAGCGGCCCTTTGCCGTATTCGAGCCTTGCTGCGAAGCCGAACGTGACCCGGCCGTCGCTCGACCTCGGCGCCGGCGCGGCGACGTCGGCGAGGGTGATGGGCAGCACGTCGACCGCCGTTCGACCGAACTTCTCCCCGAATCGTGCCGCGAGGCTCGGAGAGAGAGCGGCGACGTGCGCCAGCGGCAGTGCCGCGGCGAGATGGTCGTAATAGAAATTGAGATCGGGGAGGAAGTCGGCGGTGCCGAGCTCCTGGTACAGAACAGGAACGTTGGCCGCATGAGCGCCACGGATGATCGCGACGGACGCCGGATCGGGCGTGACGACGTGAACGACGTCGGGCTGCAGGCGCGCAAAGTACGCGTGGCAGCGGCGATCGTAGCTGGAGGAGAGGCCGGCGGCCGTCTTCTGCAACAGCCGCCGTGGTCCCGTCGGAATGTGCGGCATGTGATTGCGAACGAACTGCATGCCACGGCCGACCAGCGACCGGCCGGCGATGCACGACACCGGCACGCGCGCGTCGAGCAGCCGCCGATAGTGCGGGTCGTCGGCCCGCGGCGGATGGAGAACGGTGACGCAGGCGTCGTGTCCCGCCGCTCTGAGCTCGATCGCGTACGCGACGATCGTTTCGTCGGCGCCGCTGATCGGGCCGGCGAAGCGGCCTTTGCACAAGACGATCTTCACGGCACCTCCGCAACGGTCTTCGACGCGAGCGCGCGGAGCGGCGCATCGAGCAGTTTCGCCAGCTTATCCGCTCCCGCCGCGTTGAGGTGGTTGTTGTCGCAGAAATCGGCGGGAGCGAACGCCGGATCTTCGCCCAAATCCCACACGGCGATGCCGGCATCGGAGCGGCTGGCGGCGATGGCGATCCTCTGCAGCTCGCGAAACCGGGCGCTCACGATCGGCGGACGTTGCGTCACGTAGTCGCGTGCGTGTGGAAGCCGGAGCAGCACGACGGACGTCCCGCGGCTGCGCAGCAGAGCGATGGTCGCGGTGAGCGCCGCTGCGTTTCTGCGGACGACGTTCACTTTTTGCGATGCCTTCGCGAGCGAGTTGAAGACGGCGCCGGCGTTGAAGTTCTTCGGCGTGACCCCATCGGTGTAGTAGTAGCCGGGAGCGAAGCCGCGCGGCGGATGGTAGAGCGGGCTGCAGCTCTTGTCCCGATTGCGCCACGCCAGCGGCGTGACGCGAGGCAGACCGGTGAACGGAAACATGAAGCTCGTGGCGAAAACCTCGCCCGCCTGCATCGCGCCGGCCGTCGGGAACTCTGCGGGCGACAAGCCGAGCTCCTGCAGCGGCCGGACGTCTCGCGTAGCGACAATCGCCGGAACGAGATCTGAAACGTACGGCAGCTCGTCGTATTCGATCACCGCGACCTTCAGGTTCGGGACGCGATGGAGATGCCTGGCGACGACGGCGCGGATGCACGTGTAGTCGAGCCACGTTCCGGCGAGGTTCATCGCGTGAACCGTGAAACGTTGCGGCCGAACGCCGAACAGCACGTGCGACGATCCGGCGAACAACACCTCCGTGCGATCCGACAGCGACGCCACTGCGGTGCTGCCGAGCGAACCGCCCTGGCAACCGCTGGTCCCGTAGAGCCGCGGCGGGATTTCGCGGCAGACGAGGACGGCGATCGCGGCCGCGACGGCGATCGCCGCGTGCCAGAAACGCTCCTTCCTGGGGAGCGCGCCGTAACGGCGAACGGTCTCAGAACTGAAAATAGATGAACTCATGGCGCTCGACCGCACCGCACAGGAGAATGGCTGAGAAAACCGCGATATAGCACGCCAGCCGCAGCGCGCGCGGCCACGTCTTGACGACAGGGACCGCGGCGCCGCTTCGCTCCTGCGCCCACTCCATCGCCAGCAGCGGCAGCGCGAAGCAGAGCATCGTCACGGCGACGAGGCGGCCGTGCGTCAGAGCAGGGGCGACCGTATTTCGCAGCAGCGTGCCGGCGTCGCGCAGGCTCGGCGCGGCGAAGAGAAGCCATCCGATGCAGGTGACGTTGAAGAACGCGAAGACGGCGCCAGCGCGCCCGACGCGGCGAACGAATACGCTCGACGCGGCGGCCATCGAGCGCAAGGACGCCAGCAGCGGCTCCGCGGCGCGATGGACGCAGAGCAGGACGCCATGAAATGCTCCCCAGGCGACGAAGTGCCACGCCGCGCCGTGCCACAGACCGCCGAGAAGCATCGTGATCATCAGATTGCGGTACGTCTTCAGCGTCCCCTCGCGATTGCCGCCGAGCGGGATATAGAGGTAATCGCGCAGCCAGGTCGAGAGCGAGATGTGCCACCGGCGCCAGAAGTCGGCGGGGTTGGTGGCGAAGTACGGATGGCGGAAGTTCACCATCAGCTCGAATCCCATCAGCTTGCTGAGACCGCGGGCGATGTCGGAGTAGCCGGAAAAATCGCCGTAGATCTGGAAGGCGAAGGCGTAAAGGCCGAACAGCACCTCCAGGCCATGAAACGCCTGCGGATTCGCGAACAGCGGTTTCGTGAACGCGGCCATGTTGTCGGCGAGCACGACTTTCTTGAAATAGCCGAGGAGGATGAGCCACGCGCCGGTGCGGAACATCTCGTACGTGATGCGGCGCGGCGTCCGGATCTGCGGCAACAGGTGCGCGGGACGCGCGATCGGCCCGGCGATGAGCTGCGGAAAGAGCGCGACGTAGAGGCCGAACTCGACGAAGTCGCGCGTCGGCTCCACGCGCTCATGGTAAACGTCGACGATATAGCTGATGTTGTGGAACGTGTAGAACGAGATGCCGAGCGGCAGGACGACCTGCAAAAGGGGAGCGCCGGGATCGAGCGCGAAGACGTGCAGCATGCCGCCGAGCGTCGCGGCGAAGAAGTTGAAGTACTTGAAGACGAAGAGAATGCCGAGGTTGATGGTGACGCTCGTGACCAGAATCAGCTTCCTCCGCCGCGGATCTTGTACGCGCGCGAGCAGGCGGCCGAAGGCGTAGTCCATCGCTGTGGAGAACAGCATCAGGCCGAGGAAACGCCAGTCCCACGAGCCGTAAAAGAACCAGCTTGCGAGGAGGAGCATCACGTTCTGTGCTTGATGCCGCAGCACGACGTACGCCGCGTAGACGACAACGAAGAAGCCGATGAACACGAATGAGTTAAAGAGCACGCCGGTCCCTCTGCTCGATCGAGTCGAGCGCCGGCTCGAGCTGCGCCCATACCGCCTCGTCGCTGGCCCGCGCGTGCATGCGCGCCTGAGCATTCGCGGAGAGGCGCGCGTAGCCGGCGCGGTCGTGCGTCGCCATGTCGTAACTCTCGGCGATGCGGTCGCGCAACGACGTCCAGACGAGCCGATGCCATATCGTTGTGCAGCGGCCATCAGGATCCTGTGGCCACGACGTTGGCTCCGGGTGCGACTCGACGACCAGGCCGCTGCCGGAATCGAAGTAGTCGGCGATGGCGGAGTGCCGCGGCGCGACGGCCGGCCGGCCGGCGGCCAGGAAATCCTGCAGCGGGAGGCACGCTCCTTCGGCGCGCGAGGCATTGAGGTAGTACGTGCTTGCGCCAGTGAGCTCGAGCATCTGCGCGTCGTCGAGATAGGCGCTGATGAGGACGACTCTGCACCGGTGCCCGATCCCGAGCGTGCGCCAGAAGCGAACGATCCGGTTGACGCCGAACGCCGCGCGTTGCGGCGGGACGACGAGCTTTACCACCAGCGTGGCATCGCTGTGGTCGCGGAGCGCGAAGAGAAACGCCGTGAGCAGGTCTTCCCAGTTCTTGCGCTGGTCGAACGGATTCAGCACGGTCGTGTAGACGATGCCGGAGAGCTCGACACACGAGAGCGGCGGCGGCGCGGCGGAGGTGATGTCGCGCCACTCCGCGCGTGCGGTACGCGCCGACCGTCCCAGCGCGCTGGCGAGGTCGATCGATCGCCGCGAAAGGTGCGGCCGCACGCGGCGGTGGTAAACGCTCGTGGCGTGCGACGACGCCGGCAATCGCGGCACACCGTCGCTGGTCAGCTCGTACGCCGGGCAATCGAGGAGTCTGCGTTGCGGCTCCCACGCCGCGAGCTCGAAGAACTGACGGCGCACCGGCACCGGCACGACGCGGATCGGCACGCGGACGCCGGAGCGCATGAAGGCGTCGCGCGTGAACTCGCTCGACGTCAGCAGCAGGTCGAGTGAGTTCGCGATCGCGACCCAGTCGTTTCGCGGGTTGCCGCCGAGCGCGTAAGCCGGCACGTCCGGAAAGTCCCAGAACGGAAAGGCGGCGTTCCGCGCGCCGGCCGTGGGACAAAAAAAGTCGAGCGGTCGAAAGCTGAGGTGGATCGCTCCGTCCGCGGTCTCGAGATCGCGTGCGGCGACGGTCACGCCTCCCCACCGCCGCAGCAGCGGCAGGAACGACTGGCAGACGTAGTGGTACGAGTACGACGCGGAGCCCATCCGGTCAGCCGCCGGCTCGTCATTCCCTACAGTGCTGATCACGAGCGCGCGGTTCGTCTGCGTCACGGACGGTGTTCCTTCACGAGCGGCGATGGCGCGCAGCCGCCTTGGCGTAGACGTCGCGCGTGGCCTGCGCCACGTTCGGCCAACGGAATCGCTCCGCATGACGCAGCGCATTCGCGGCGAGCTGCTCGCGGCGCGCCCCGTCTTCGAGCAGCGCTACGAGCTTCCGACGGAAATCGGCCTTGCTCCGGTTCTCGAACAGCTCGAGCGAGTCGCTCGTGGCGGCCATCTCGCGAAAGCAGGGAAGGTCGGAGGCGAGCGTCGGCTTCCCGTAGGTCAGCGGAAACGCCACGGAGTACGAATTCGTCGCCTGCGTGTGCGGTGCGAGCGCCAGGTCGGTCGCGGCCATCGCCTCGGCGACCTCGGCGTCGGACAGATAGCCGGTGATGATCACGCGCCGCGTCATACCGATTTTCCTGACGTGCCGTTCGACGGCATCGACGTACTGCTGCTCGATCGGCCGCCGTGCGCCGCCGGCGATCACGAGCACAACGTCGTCAGGCAGGTGCCGCAGCGCGTCGGCCACGAGCGTGTAGCCTTTGTTCGGGGTGATGTACCCGAAGAGTGTGAGGAGACGCTTTCCGTGGAGGCCCCAGCGCTCGCGAAAGGCCTGGCCGGCGGTCGCTGCGGGCAGCGGCGACGGAATGCCCATCGGCACGACGAAGAGCCGCTGGCGGTCGAGGCCGCGCTGCGCGAACTCGTTGTGCGCTGTCTCGGTGTGGACGATCGTCGCGTCGGCGTCGAACGTCTTCACCTCGACGCTTTCGCGCCAGCCGTGGTGCGCGAGCAGGCGCTTCCGCCGCAGCCAGCGGACTGGGTTGCGGCGCGACGTCATCGGGAAAATCGCGTCCAACCCGAGGGTCGTGTGCGCCGTGACGACGGTCGGCTTCCGGACCAGCGCGCGCAGCTCCGCGAACGCGGAGCGGCCGTTCGGCGGCGGAAATCCCCAGAAACTGAACTCGTGCTGGAAGTGGACGACGTCGACGCTTGCCGCGTTTAGGGCGCGGGCCTGCTCCTCGTAGTGCGCCGATGGCTGTGCGCCGACGGTGATCGGCACGATCTCGATCTCCGTTTCTGGAACGAGGCGCAGCGATTCCGCCAGCGACGCGGAGTACGAAGCGATTCCGCACCGCTGCCCGACCGTCGTGACCATGGCGATCTTCATCGCCGCCAGCCGAAGAGCTGCACGACTTTTTTCAGCGGCCGTTTCACGAACTGAGGAAGCGGAACGGGGCGCGGCTGGCGCCCGTACCACGCCGCGCGATCCTTTCGGACGGCCGCCATCGCGCGCTTCGACATCGGCTTCCAGTTCTCCGGTTTGCGCAGGAAGAGCTCGATCGACGTGAAGATGAAATTGCCCGCCTTCACTGACGTGTGCGGCCCTGTGTCACCGGTGAAGCCCGGCGGAACGTCGAAGAGCACTGGGTTCGTGATCATCTCCTCGTCGACGGAAAGGTCGAGAGGCTCGACGAGCTGCATGCCACTGCCACCGACGAACGTCGGCTCGAGCTCTTCGGGCTGGAAGAACTCCGAGTGCCACTGGCCGTTCAATACCACCTCGGTGGCGATGGCGGCGACGCCGTTCGGCTTCAGGACACGCGCGATCTCCTGCATCGCCAGCACTGCGCCAGGATGTCCGCCGAAGTGCTCGATCGACGAGAAGCTGAAGACGAAGTCGAACGTTTTGTCGGGAAACTTCAGGTCGAGCGCATCCATCTTGCTGAAGACGAGCGCCTCCTCGCGGTACGGGAACGGAGCGAGACGGCGTGCGTTCTCGGGGAACGTCGGGTCGAGGTTCATGAACGCCGACTCGCGCGCGTAGAGATCGATCGCTTCGACCCGGCCCACGTGATTGGCCAGGTAGTACAAGGGCCACTCGACGCCCGCGCCGACGCCGAGGCCGACCGCGCCGGCCCGGATGCAGCCGAGCTTGTGCAGGCCGTAGAGGCCGAGGCCCCACTCCCAGTACTTGCGGTGAAGCGCGGGGAGCGTCCTCCACTCCGGCGTCATCGCGTCGAGGAGCTCATGCCACAGCGGATCGTCGTCGAGTCTGTCGGCGAGGCCGTAGATCTTGCAGAGTTTCAAGCGCCGTCTCCTCCACGGGCGACCGTGGGTTTGCGCCTGGCCTCGAAATAGTTCCAGTGCCCCTCGTCGACGATCTCGACGTCATGCGTCTTGCCGACGATCGTGCGCAGCTCGCTCTTGGCCGTTTCGAAATGCCATTCGCCGCTGATGAGGTCGATGTCTTTCAGTCGATCGAGGAAATCGAGCTCGCGAAAGATGTTCACTTCGCTCTGTTCGCAATCGATCTTCAGCCAATCGATGTGCTGCAGTTTGAACTTGCGCAGCATCTGCGCCACAGAGACGGCGTTGGAGAGCTGCCGTGCGCGATAGGCGCGCTCGAACTCGTTCGACGGATAGATGTCACGCCCCTCCTCGCTGCCGTAGAAGCCGAGGACGGCCAGATGGTTCGGCTTGCAGTGGCCGCTCCGGGAGTTCTTCACCAGCACTTGGTAGTGCTGCTTCAGCGGCTCGAAGCTGTAGATTCTGGCCTGCGGAAAGTACTTCGCCGCGAGCGCGGTGAAGGTGCCGATGTGCGCTCCGATGTCGACGATGACGCGCGGCGTGAACGCGGACTCCGCCAGCTTCCGAACGCCGTAGCAGTCGTCGATCTGCACCTCGTGGCAGATGGCGTAGTCGATGTGGCGCTCGCGCTCGTCGAGGTGCACGTGCATCCGGCATTCGGGGGTCTGGAAGATCTCAGTTTTGGCCCTAAAACGGTCGCGGAGAGAGGCGAGGTTCATGACGTTCGATGGGGCAGGCCGGATGGTTGCTGCGGACGGCGGCGAGTGTAGCACGCACGTTGTGCGCTCGCGTCACGGCAGCGGCTGCACGAGCTCGGTCCGCCAGGCGAGCTTCGGACGGATGACGCCCGGAACGATCGCGTGATGCTCGCGCTCCCGATTGATGTCGACGGCGTGGAAGCTGACGGCGTGATGCGCGGCGGCTTCCAGCCGTGCCATGTCGGCGACGATGAAAGCGCTGACGGAGTATCGCGCTTCGTTCAGCAGGTCCGCTGGAAACGTGCAGACGCTTCGATAGAGTCCCGCCGGCTGGGGTCTGCCGTACCAGTCGTCCTCGGCGGTGTTGAACGACGGCATGTTCGCCGAGGCCAGGACGGTCACGCCGGTTTTCTCGACGAGGTGAATCGACGTGTAGATCCGCGTCCCCGGAACGAAGTTCCAGTAGTCGATCTCGACCCGCAGCGGCACGCGGATGTCGACCGAGAAGCGCGTCGATTCGCCCGAGACGACGCGGATGGCGTGCAGCCGGATGTTCTTGTTGCCGGGAGCGTCGTCGCGATTTCCCCATTCGATCTCCGCCGCGTCACCGCTCGGCGAGACCGACTCGATGTAGTCGGCGATCACCTCCTCCGTCCGCCCGTCGCGACGGAGCGATCCGCCATCGAGGAACAGCACGCGCGAGCAAAGCGTGGAGACGGCATGGAGGTTGTGGCTGACGAGGAGAAGCGTGGCGCCGCTTCCGACGATCCGCTCGATGAACGACTGGCACTTCTGCTGAAACGCCGCGTCGCCGACGGCGAGCACTTCGTCCAGCACGAGGATCTCCGGCTCGAGATGCGCGGCCACCGCGAACGCCAGCCGCATGTACATGCCGCTCGAGTAGTGGCGCACCGGCGTGTCGAGGAAGGTCTCGATCTCCGCGAAGGCGACGATCTCGTCGAGCTTCCGCCGCACGCCCGCCTGGCTCATGCCGAGGATCGCGCCGTTGAGGAAGATGTTCTCGCGTCCGCTGAGGTCGGGATGGAAGCCAGTGCCGACTTCCAGTAGCGACGTGAGTCTGCCGCGCCACATGGCTCGGCCGGTAGTGGGGCGCGTGACGCGCGAGAGGATCTTCAGGAGCGTGCTCTTGCCGGCGCCGTTGCGGCCGATGATGCCGACGGTTTCGCCGCGCTCGATCTCGAAGTCGAGATCGCGTAGCGCCCACATCTCGTTCCCGCCGCCGGCCGCCCCCGGCGTCCGGAACAGCCGCAGCGGTGCGCGCGCGGCGTGTGCGAGCGCGTCGCGCAGGCCGGTCTCGCGCGAACGGCCGATCGTGTACCGCTTTCCGAGCCCCTCGGCTTTGATCGCGATCGGCATCGTCAAAGCACGTCCGCGAAGTGCTCTTCCATCCGGCGGAATACGGCAACCGCGCAGACGATCAGTACCGCCGTCACCACTCCCTCGATGCCGATGGCCCGCCAGTGCACCGGCCGATCGAACAGCGCGGCGCGGTAGCCCTCGATCAGCACGGCCAGCGGGTTGAGTTGCGCGGCGAGCTTCAGGCGCGGCGGCAGGATCGTCGCCGAGTAGAAAACGGGCGTTGCGAACAGCAACAGTTGCATCACGTGCGGCAACGCCACGTTGACGTCGCGATACGTTACGTTGAGCGCCGCCAGGCACATGCCGACGGCCAGGGCGAGGGCCATGGTCAGAGCGATCATTGGAATGAGCGCCGCGACTCGCCACGTGACCGGCACGCCGTAGTACGCCATCAGCGCGGCGAGCAGCACGAATGCGATCGCAAAGTCGACGAGGCGCGCGCCGATCGCGGCGATCGGCACGAGGACGCGCGGAAAGTAGACCTTGGTGATCAGCGGAGCGCTTCCGACCACGCTTTGGCTGCTGCTGAAGAGCGCGTTCGAGAAAAACGTCCAGACGAGAAAGCCGGAGTACGCGAACAGCGGATACGGAACGCCTTCCGACGGCAGTTGCGCGGGCCGGCCGAAAAACGCGCTGATTACCACCATCGCCAGCAGCGGCTGCAGCACCGCCCACAGCACCCCGATCATCGTCTGCTTGTAACGAACCCGCACGTCCCGCCACATGAGCAGCAGCAGCAGCTCGCGCGACGCCCACAGCTCGCGCCACTCGAACACCACCGCCGAGCCGGGCTGGGTGACTGTGAGCGGCACTTCACCGGCGCCGGATGAGAACGCGGACACGGCCGAGGACTATAACCGGTTGCCAGGGCGGACGTTCTGGTCGTCCCGCAACAGGCGGAGCTACTCCGTTCCGCAGCGGGCGCGCGCGGCGCCGTCAGCATCCAGCTTTTTTCAGCTCCACGCGTCGATTGCGCGCACGATTGGCGTCGGAGCTGTTCGGGACGACCGGCACGGTGTCGCCGTAGCCTTTCGCCGTCAGCCGGCTCGCGGCGATGCCGTGTGCAACGAGCCACGACTTCACTGACTCCGCGCGTGCCTGTGAGAGCTTCGCGTTGTACGCAGCGCCGCCGACGTTATCCGTGTGGCCGCCGACCTCGAACGCGCCTGCAAGCGATTTCATGACCGATGCAACTTGCTGCAGGACCGGCTCCGATTCCGCACGAATCGTCGCTTTGTTGAAATCGAAGTTGATGCCGTAGAGAGCGACACGACAGTTCTTCGTCAGCGCGCCTTTGAGGCCAGCGCCAACGTCGGCGACCGTTACGTCCCAGACATCGGCGCCTTCCTGAAACACGCGCGCCCAGAGATCGCGGCCGTTCTTCGCGTAGTGCGCCGTGACGGTTGCGCCGTTGTTCTCCGTGACCGTCCACCCGGCATTGCGGAAGGCCCCCTCATACGTGCTGCTGAAATCGAGCGGCGACACGTTCGCCGGCCCGCGGTACATTTTCGACTGCGTGCCGGTGCCGACGTATTGCGGATCGTGGTCTGCGACGGCAACGTTGAGGGGGCCGTCGTCGTGACGCGTCGTCAGGAGCTTCGCGCCGGCGAGCGGCGTGATGTATGGGAAGTCCTGCGCATCAGTGAAAGCCTCTGGCTGTGCGCCGGGCGGCCGCAGCGCGAGCGTACGGGCTTTCGCTGCCGGCTCGACGATCGCGACGCTGTTGCTGTAAGCGTCGTTCTTCAGCGAGAGGTCGACATACGTCGCCTCGGGTCCGTTGCCTCGCCGGAACGTACCGTGCGCTCCATCGTTGTCGGCATTGAGAAACACGAGCTTGAACCCGCTCGCTTCGAGCTGCGCCTGCACGCGCTTGAATACGGCCACGCCGTTCCAATGATCCCAGGTGGATGTCGGGCCCGGCGGATACAGTGAGCCGGCCCAGTGGTGTCCTTTCGCTTCGATCGTCTGCGGGTCATCCGTCTTGCCGACCCGGAACGTGTCGGTGCCGAAGTCCTCGACCGTCGTGTTGTCCGGGTTGATGGTGAAGAGACTCTGAGGAAACCACGGCGGATACAGTTGCGTCGCCGCCATCAACGGGGGCGCTAGAAGAACGACCAGCAGCAGCGCCGGCAGGAGACGCCAAACACCGCCAAGGGTCGACGTTTTTTCGACCGCACGCGCGTTCGCCGCTTTCGTCATGCTCGCCTGCATCTGGTCGCTCAGATTCCGCATCGCGTTGCCTCCGACGCAATTCTACTCACGCCGACTCATTCCCATCGATGCCTTTTTTTGGGCTCGCGACCCCTGTTTGGAGTCGTCGCGGATCGACGAAAGAAACCATCCTCAATGGCTTCGCAAGCGGCGAGGACCGTTTCGAACCGGACCGCATCTTCGACTTCCTTGCTGCAGGCGGTTGCGGGCTGAGGCCGGCTTCTACTGCGCTTCCAGCGCTGCGCGCGCCAGGTCACGAGCGATCAATGCGTCGACCTGGGTGTCGAGGTTGGCGAGGACCGCGATCACGAGCTTGTCCTCGGAGTAGTACTGGAGGGAGGCGTTCGAGCCGGGGACGCGGCCTTCGTTGGCGAAGACATGCCGGCCGCTTGCAGAGACGGCGAGATGCAGCGCGCAGCCGTAGCCGTTGCGGAAGGGGGTGGTCATCTTTGCCAGGGAAGTGGGCTTCAAGAGTTTGCCGCCGAAGAGCGCCTGCTGCCACTTCAGCAAATCATCCGTCGTGGAGAGGAGAGAGCCGGCACCGCCGAGGTCTGCCAACTCCGGATCGGTAGTCGAGTCGTTCATCCCGAGGGGGCGGAGGATGTTCTCCGTTACGAATGCGCCGTAGGTTTGCTTCGTCACGCGCTCGATGATCGTACCGAGGAGCTGGTAGCCGAGATTGCTGTACGTCCACTCCTGGCCGGGCTTGAAACTGAGGCGCGCGCTGCCGTCGCTGGGAATGCCGGAGGTGTGCGTCAGCAGGTGCCAGATTGTCACGTCGGACCACTCCGGAGGCGACTCCGGCAAGTAGCGGCGGATCGGATCGGAGGTGCGCAGTGCGCCGCGCTCTTCGAGGAGCAGCGTGGCCGCAGCCGTGAACTGTTTCGTCAGCGAACCGATGCGGAACCGCGTTTCCGTTGTGTTGGCGTAGCGGAAGAGAACGCGGCCGCCGCGCGCCACGAGAACGTTGCCGCGAAAGCGATCGGGCCCGTATGCCGCCATGGCCTTCCCGATCGCTTCCGTAGTCTTGTCTGCGGACTTCTCGTGGATCTGCACGCGCCCAGCGAGGTCGAACCGCTCGCCGGGATTGAGAAGGTAGTAGCCCTTGCCTTCATGTGTGGCGCCGTCGACGATGCCGACGTGGCCCTCTCCAACGACTTCGAACGAGTTTCCCTGCACGACGACGGCCGTCGCTTCGTCGACGCCGATGCCGAGTGGGGCGTGGATCTGGCCCGTGTACTTCACCAGTCCTGCTTCTCCGCGCCGCTCGCTCCAGTGCGGAAAGAGCAGGACGCCGGAGATCAGACCGAATCCCGGCACGAGCGTACGACCGTCGGCCGCGATGATGGTCGAGGTCTGGATGATCGCTCCCGCGGATGTACCCCCGACGACACCGCCGCGAGCGAGGACGGCCTTCAGCTCCTTCTCGGTGCGGGTGCCCTGGTAGATCTTGATGAGGTATGCAGCCTCGCCGCCGAGGATCCAGACGCCGCGGGCGCGACGGAAAGGCTTCACGAACTCTTCCGAATCCGCCACCGCGCGGTCGCGGGTGTCGAGGATGGTGATGTCGTCCGTCTGAAAGAGCTCACCGTGGCGGCTCTTCAATACAGCCAGACGCTCCTTCACGTCTTTCTCCTCGAGCGCGGTCGGGATGACGACGATCGGCGCGCCGCGGCCGGCGAGCCTGGTGAATGCCTGCATGATGCCGGGAGCGTTCTTGCCGCCGCCGGCGAGAATGAGCGCACCACGCGAAGCGAGGCTTGTGACGGCCGCCCCGGGCGGGTACTCCGTGGCCGAGGGTAAGGCCGCCTTTGCCGTTGTTTCTTTCGTCGCCGGCGCCGGGCTCGCATCACTCTTCGCCTCAGGATTCGCCGTCAGCGCCTTGCGGCGCATGGTCAGGTTGAACGTCCGGCCATGCGAGACGGTCATAGTCACGGTTAATACGTCGTGGTCGAGCGTTGCCGTGCAGTCGAGCGTGTCTACCCGAAAGGTCAGGCGATTGCCTTCGACCTTACCCTCCGACAGCGGCGCCATTTCATCACCAGACTGAAACAAGCGTCCCAGCACTCCTCCAGCATCGGCTTGCCGGATCTCGATGGCCAGCGGGGTCGACTTCCCCTCGTGCTGGAGTGCTCCCTCCCACGTCCCCTTGAAATCGGGGGTATCCGCCCGGGCCGCCAAACCGGACAGCAAACCCAACAAGCATGCAATGCGCACCAATCTCCTCATGCAGAACCTCCTGCGCCGCAGAATGCACTGATGCCTCTCGACGTGCGGTCGAGGTTTGTCAGGAAGCGTCACGCGCGCTCGACGAAACTTGACACTGCGCGCGTCACTCGGTGTCTACAATCGAGCGGTGTCCCGGATACTGCTCATCGACGACGATGTCGAGCTGTGCGACCTCGTCACGCGCTTCCTCACCGGTGAAGGGTTCATCGTCGACGCGGTCCACACTGGCGCTGCTGGCGCGGAACGTGCGCTCGGCGGCGCGTACGCCCTGGTCCTGCTCGATGTGATGCTTCCCGGCACGAACGGGTTCGAAGTGCTGCGCCAGATCCGGGCGCGCTCGGCCGTGCCGGTGGTGATGCTGACCGCGAAGGGCGAGATCCTCGACCGCGTCCTCGGCCTGGAGATCGGCGCGGACGACTACCTGGCGAAGCCGTTCGATCCGCAGGAACTGGCGGCACGGATCCGCGCCGTGCTGCGCCGCACGTCTCCTGACAAAGCGGCCGCACGGCGCCCGGCTCTGATTGTCGGAGACGTCGAGCTCGAACCGGCGGCGCGGCTCGTCCGGCGCGGGGGAGATGTCGTCGAGCTGACGAGCGTCGAATTCGACCTGCTCGACGCATTGCTCGCCGAGGCGGGGCAGGTCGTCAGCCGGGAATCGCTCGTCCGCAACGTCCTTGGCCGGGAGCTCTCACCCTTCGACCGCAGCATCGACACACACGTCTATCACCTCCGACGCAAGCTCGGGCCGCTCCCAAACGGGACCGAGCGCATCGTCGGCGTCCGCGGCATCGGATATCTCTACTCATGCTCCGCAAGATCTTCGTCTCATTCTGGCTGACGGTCGTCGTGGCCGGCCTCGCCTTTCATGGCGCGTCGACGGCGCTTCATCAGGCCGAGCTGCGTTCGAATGAGCGGGAGCAGCGGCTGGTCGCCGCGGCGCGGGAGGCGGCGGAGGCGTGGGAACGAGGCGACAAGGCTCGTGCGGCTGTAACCATGGCCGCGATCAATCGAGCTCTGGGCACCAACGCCAACGTGCTCGATGCGCGTGGCCAGTCGATCCTCGGGATTCCACCTGGTGCCGCCGAGCGCGGCTTCGTGGGAACCGTCGCGCGATTCTTCGCCCGAGGGGTTCATGGCGTCGTCGGCGATTCCGGCGTCCAGCTTGTCGGCGAAACCTTCGAGTCGACGGGCGCCGCCCGCTATACCGTCGTCACTCCGGCGCGCCGGAACCCATTCTTCTGGTTGGCCACGAGCCGGCAGTCGACGGATCTCGTACTGGGAGTCATCCTGATTCTCAGCGGTGTGGCCTGCTTCGTCCTGGCCCGGCATTTCGCGGCGCCATTGACGCAGCTCGGTGCCGCGGCGAACGCCGTTGCCGACGGCAGATTGGAGACTCGCGTTTCGGAGCGCATCGGCGCACGGCGCGACGAGGTGGGAACACTGGCCCGCGACTTCAACCGGATGGCGGAACGGATCGAAGCACTTGTCGCCGGCCAACGCCGTCTCCTCGGCGACGTCTCACACGAGCTCCGCTCCCCTCTGGCGCGTCTTACGGTTGCCCTTACGCTGGCGCGCCGCCAGCCCGATCCCGCGGAGTATCTCGACCGGATCGAGCTCGAGGCGCAGCGGCTCGACTTGCTCGTAGGCCAGCTCCTCTTGCTGGCCCGTATCGAGAGCGGCGTGGAGATCGCGCGGAGCGAGGTCGACCTCACCGCCATCGTGCAGGAAGTCGTCAGCGACGGCGATTTCGAAGCACGCGCTAGCGAACGCGCTGTCGTTCTGGAGGAAGCCGATGCCTGCACGATCACCGGTAATCCGGACCTCTTGCGAAGCGCGATCGAGAACATCGTGCGCAATGCGATCCGTCACACGGCGGCCGGCACGGAGGTGGCCGTGATGCTTCGCACTACCTCGGATAGCGTGACAGTAACCGTGCGCGATCACGGCGGCGGTCTCGCTGAGGAGATCCTCGATCATCTCTTCGAGCCTTTCCGAAGCGCGTCGGGCGGTGCGGGCCTCGGGCTGGCGATTGCTGAGCGTGTCGTGCACATGCACGGCGGTAGTGCCGAGGCGTCGAATGCCGCGGACGGTGGAGTAGCGGTTCGCATCACCCTTCCGCTGTTGCTGTCTTCCCATGAAGGGGAAAGCGGTCGTGGTTGACGCCCGTTGATCGCGTCGAGCTCCTTGACCCGGACTGCTGACGACGGCAAGTGACGGCGGTAAAAGGCCGGGCTACAATCTCGGCTCCCGGAAATTCAGGAAGAAGTCAACGAAAGCGTCAACCCGTTCG
>DATLVW010000854.1:0-3451 GCA_035577085.1 Thermoanaerobaculia bacterium | reverse complement strand
TCCTACGAGGTCGTCGTCGTCGACAACGGCTCGGTCGACGGCTCCGGTGATGCGCTCAGCCGCCAGACCGGGATCACGCTCATCCGCAACGAGCGAAACCTCGGCTATGCAGCCGCCGTCAACCAGGCGTACCGGCACTCGAGCGGAGAGTTCGTTCTCCTGCTCAATTCCGACGTCGACCTCACGCCGACTGCGCTCAGCTCCCTCACCGACTTTCTCCAGGACAACCCCTCTGCCGCTGCGGTCGGCCCCCTGTACCTGAACCTCGACGGGTCACCGCAGCCGTTTCACTTCAGGTTCCCAACCTTCAAGATGACGTTGGCCAACGGTGGTGCCGTCGCCAGCAGGCTCCTGCCGGGCAGCAAGCGGCGGCTCCGCCACTACCGGATGCTCGACGACGATTTCTCCCAGCCGCGCCCGGTGCCTCAGCCTTCGGCGAGCTGCCTGCTTCTGCGGCGCTCGTGTCTCCCCGAAGATCACGTCTTCGACGAGCGGTACCCGATCTTCTTCAACGACGTCCAGCTGGCGCGCTCGTTCGCGGACCGGGGCCTGACGCTCTGGGTTACGCCTGCCGCAAAGGTCGTTCACCACTCGCACGCGTCGACGCGCAAGCTCGGCGCTGCTGGAAAGAGGCAGTACCTTGGTTCCCTCATTCGGATGCTCGAGGAAACCGAGCCATCCGTAAATGTATGGCTTTACCGCCTCGTAGTTTTCGTACAAAACATCCCGGTGTGGTTATTCCGTAGACCGAACGCACTCACTTTCGGAGATCTGTGGAAAGCGCTGTCGGGTGATGTTGGACCGCTGCCGTCTGATCCAAGTCCGCCTGCGTGAGTAGTAGCGCGGAACCAGAAGCTGACATGACGAAACACAAGCCTACGAAGATCTGCCTTTTTGGTCACTTCGGATCGGCGAACTTAGGAAACGAGGCCACGCTTTTAGCGATGGTCTCGCGCCTCCGCGCCGCCTTTCCGGATTGTGAGCTGTGCTGCATTTGCACGGGCCCTGAAGACGTTGTCGCAGCCCATGCGATCAACGGTGTACCGCACACAGCAAGATCGCGACGAATCTGGGATCGCCGGCTTTCGTTGCCCAAGCGCCTCGGGATGCTGTTCCTCGGGCTGGGCGACGAGATCGGAGAGTACCGGAGGGCCTGGAGGATCCTCAGCGGCACGGAGATGTTTATCGTCCCCGGCACGGGGCTGCTCACAGACGCCTTTGAGCTTTCGGGCTGGGGGCCGTATGGCCTGTTCAGGTGGTCACTCGTCGCGCGGCTCCGTCGTTGCAAGGTGATGTTCGTGAGCGTCGGGGTGGGGCCAGTCCAAACTCCAAAAGGCCGATTACTCGTGAAAGCGTCGCTTGCGTTTGCTGACTACCGGTCGTATCGGGACGTCCCGAGCAAGGAGGTTGTTGAGGGCTTAGGCCTTCGCGTAAGTGGCGACCGCATATATCCGGATCTCGTGTTTGGCTTGCCGTCACCGGGATCGTCCGCGCCGGTGATTGCGCGCGAAGGACGACCGACTGTCGCTCTTGGCTTGATGGCCTACTCCGAGAAGTACAGCAAAGGTGACGCCGTTGGCGGCACGTACGAACGGTATGTTCGATCACTCGTTGTGTTTGCGGACTGGCTGCTAGATCGCGACTACAACATCGAGTTCTTGGTTGGAGACGCAGCTGTAGACACCACGACCATCGCCGATGTCAAAGCCGCGTTGCGTCGGCGCACGGCCGACGTCGATGAGCGCCTCGTCCACCGCTCGATCGCGTCGCCACAGGAGTTCCTTTCGCATCTCGGCGGGACCGATTTCGTGATCGCGACGCGCTTTCACAACGTGCTCATGAGCCTTCTGGTCGGCAGGCCCGTGGTGGCCATTTCGTTTCACCACAAGTGTTCGTCATTGATGAGCGAGATGGGATTGTCGGACTATTGCCTCGATATCAACGGAATCAGCCCCGATCGACTGATCGCGAAGTTCGAGGCACTGGTGCAGCATTCCGACGAGCTCGAGAGCACGATTCGGCAGCACGTCGACGAGTCACGATCGGCCCTGGACGAGCAATACGAGCTCCTTTTCCGTGAAGAGCTCGGCGAACTCCGGTTCGTCGAGACCGAGACGGCGGCGGGATGAGGAACGTCAGCGCCGAAACGGGCCGCCAAGCCGTGGCGGCGCTGGACGGGGTCTACGACCGGCGTCAGTTGGCCAGGGGCGGACGAACCTAGATGCACGACGCAATGGTCACGGGCGGAGTGACGTCGGGGGATGAGAGCCAAGGCGTGAGAGCACGGTCGCTCGAGAAGGCTTTTCTGAAGGCGAACCGGCGGGTCTGGACACGCCTTCCGATTCGCATCCGTGACCTGCGCTTCGTCCAGGCCTACGGGCGGTGGCTGCACATCCTTGCCTGCCGGAATGCCGACCGCGAGATGTACTTCGGCACGTTGTTTCTCCGCAACCGTCCGGCGCTCGAGCTGATGCGCAGACTCGCCGTCAAACGGCGAGGGTCAACGCTGAAGATGGCGATCCTCGGCTGCAGCGTCGGAGTGGAGGTCTACTCGATCCTCTGGACGCTTCGCCGCGACCGCCCCGACCTCGAGATTGCTGTGGACGCGGTCGACATCTCACCGGAAGTCCTCGCAATCGCAGAGCAGGGGGCGTACGGCCCTCAGACCTCGGAAGCCGTGCACGCCTCGATCTTCCAGCCGTTGACCGACGCGGAGCGGCGCGAGATGTTCGACTGGGAGGGTGAACAGGCGCGCGTCAAGCCGTGGTTGCGGGAAGGCGTCGCCTGGCGACTCGGAGACGCTTCCGACCCCGGACTCGTCGACGAGCTCGGCGCAGCCGACTTCGTCGTTGCGAACAACTTCCTCTGCCACATGGATCCGTCGGCAGCGGAGCGATGCCTGCGGAACATTGCGGGGCTCGTGAAGCCGGATTCGTACGTGTTCGTCTCCGGCGTCGATCTGAACGTCCGGACGAAGGTCGCGCTGGATCTTGGCTGGGAGCCCGAGGTGGAGCTTCTGGCGGAGATCCACGACGGTGACCCGCTGGTGCGCGCTGACTGGCCATTCGAATGGTGGGGCTTGGAGCCGCTCGATCGCAAGCGACCCGACTGGCAGACCCGTTTCGCCTCGGTGTTCCGAGTGCCGGAGGCGCCGCCCCAAAACCAGATCTCGTAATCGACTACGCCTGGTGACCTCCGACTCCCCCATTCGCGTCGAGGTGTCGCCGCGCGAGGCGTACGAGCGACGGCCGCAGCTGTTCGCTGCGCTCGAAGCGGCCTTCCCGGTCAAATTCCAAGTCGGCAGCGGAAACGCGGACGCCGCCATCGTCTTCGCCACCCGGGCCGTAAGGTCCGAGCCGGCGAGTGGGCCGACGCTGACGCTTCTCGGTGAGGTCCAGACCGATCAGCCATTCGCCGCAATCGCGTTCGCCGACTCAAGCTCGGTACCCAG
>DATLVW010000853.1:0-4653 GCA_035577085.1 Thermoanaerobaculia bacterium | reverse complement strand
TGTCGCGGATCGGACCTGCGTAGATTGACCCACCATGGCGCTTGCTGCACTCGATGACATCATCAAGGCGCTCGACCGCCGGATGTTCGGTTCGGGTCTTCTGTGTTGATTTTGATTGATCGAAGAGGAAGACCATCCGCTTCGGCCAGCCAAGGCACGGCTTCGAATCGCCAGCGGCCGTGCCGTGGGTTGGCCCGGAAGTGCTGCGAGTGGGCTTTGCACCATGGGCCGAATCCTGGGCCGTGCAGCCGAACAGACTGAGGATCACAGCCGCGACGATCAGGATTGCTTGACGGAAGTGGAGATGTGGGTTCTGAACGCTTGAAGAAGATTCGTTGGTTAGCTCAAGGTGGGATGTCGTTTGACGTGTCTTCACTATTTTTCTCATTATTTTTCTGGTGAAGCCGTCGAAAGGACGGAGAGTGCGGGAGGTCTTCTCTCGTTCGCTCGACGCCTGCCCCACGTTCCACCGCGGGGTAGGTCTTTCTCGTGGTGTGTGTTACTCGCAGCAGGCCGGGCTCCCTCCGACCCCTTGATCGATGCGATCAACCGATGCGACTCTGGTCACCTCCTCCTGGCAGTGACACAGGGCAGAAGGCGGCGTCGGGGTAGGCAGATTTAGGCCGAGAAGGGCACAGCAGGGCGAAAGGACTACACAGAAGTACAATCAATCGTGGACCTTCCGCTGGACGAGATCGCCGACCTTATCGATCGCGTCACAGAGGACTTCGTCTCCCACCAGCGCGACCCGGCGTCGCTGACGACGCTCTGCGGGATCGAACTCTTCCAGATGCTCAAAGCAGATCTCGTTGGCCGTAGGCTGCACCCGACCGGCCGCTCAAAACGCGAGCTGCGGGAGGCGACGTTCGCGCGATCTTCTGCGATACGACCTAATCGACACGTAGACACGCTGTCGTTCACGAAGACACCGGAGCAGGTTGCGCACAGCCTTTTGAAGCGGAAGGGTATTTTTGATGATCCGGTGACCGGCCGCCGACTCGTCATCAAGGGGCCGACCTATCAGGCACGTGGGGAAAAGGGCGACGAGCAGATGTTCTACCTCGTGATCGAGGAGTGCTCAGACATCGCGCTGGCGCCCCGCCATGCGCTCTTGCAGACGGCCTCTCCGGGCGAGACTACGATGCAAGGTGACACGGTGATGGCTCCGCCCGATCTCGACAGCCTGTCGATCCCGGTAGCTATGACGCAGATCGGGAGTCCGACCATTTATGTACATATCGTTAACGAAGACGATGTTGACGTTGCCGATGCTCCCATCCCGACACAGAGCCATCTCGTGAGTGAATCCACGAAGACATATGTAGCGGCGAAAATGCATCACCTCACACTGGAGTCATTTGGTGTCGTATTCGTAACCTTCGAGTTCGAGGATGTGAAACTGGAAGGTGAGCGCTGCAGTGTTCAGTGGCTAGACGGCATTACCTATCGTGGAACGGCCTACGCGACGATCCGTTTGCCGCCGACCATGGATCTTGCTGGACTACCCACGCTTCTCGCCGTGCACGCAGTCCCGGCTGGCATCAGGCAACTCTCCATCCAATACTCGCCGAAGCAACCTGAACTCGTGTGGCGTGGAATGCTCGACACAGTTCGTCATCTCGACCCACGGCCGCTTTGGTCGCACGACTCCGACGCCGGCGAAGGTCTGATCTGGGGGCCTGGTCCGGGCAACACCCACTTTCACGTACACTGGAATCCCGAGAATTTCACGGTTTCATTCTCAGTCAATGATCCAACCGATTTCCGCGATGCCATGCGTGATTTCCCATTGCGGAGCTTCCTCCGCGATAAGCTGGGCATCTTGGCTGTCTAGGCTCTTCACAATGGCTTGTGTCTCTGCTACACCTGCATCGCACTGGTCCTTCTCAACTCCTTTCGATCTGATTGCCAAGATGCGCGCAAGCACATGGCAGAAATCCATGCCAAATGGCGTCAGGATGCGGCGAATTGACAAATAGTCAGTTTTGCTGCCTCTTAAGCCCTTGGTCGTGGGTTCGAATCCCACCTCGCCCAAGATTTCGCGTATAGAAGCGCTGTGCAAGGTGTTGTGGCCGAATTCTTGTGCGCCTTACGCCAAGGTACAGAGCCAAGAGCTTCGAACCGGCACTTGGCGCACGGCGGCGGACCAGATCGAGGGGAAGAGGAAGCCAGAAGCTACCTCTCACTTCTATGTTTCCCTCCCAATTCATAACACCAAGTGCGTCGTCACCCAATGACGACCACAGGAGCACGAATGCTCGGCCGATTCCCGGTGTGGTTTCCGAGAACAGTGCGGCGATCGCGACGCTCGATGATCGGCTGCGCGGCTTTCTGCGCTACGTGCGGACTGTGAAGAACCAAAGTCCGCAGTCGATTGCGTGGTATGAGAAGTCCTATGCGAGCTACCGTCGGTATCTGACGACCCTCCTGCACTTCCCGCCCGCGGAGTTTGCAGCGAAAAGCCGGGCGATTGATGCCTGGGTGCAGTGGAACCGCGAGCGGGGACTCTCTGCCATCTCAACGAACAATTACTGGCGCGGCCTCCGCGCCTTCTTCCGCGACATCGAAAAGCGCGGCGGCCTGCTCTCGCCGTTCACGGGCATCTCCGCGCCGCGCTTCCCCAAGAGCGAGCCCAAGGCCAAGACCGCCGACGAATGCCGCCGCATCATGGAGACTGCCGAGCACTATCCGTGGGGCTCCGACTACACCCGCGCCCTGGCCGTGGCCACAATCGCGACCATGCTCTATGCGGGCCTTCGTCGCAGCGAAATCATCCGCCTGCGCTATGGTGATGTGGACCTCGATAGGCAAACACTCCTCGTGCACGAAGGAAAGGGGGCCTATGGCGGACGAGATCGCCGCGCATACGTGTCCGATGAGCTGCGAAGCATCCTGGCGCGGTATCTGCGCGAACGGACGAAGCGCGGATATGCGAGCCCGGAGTTTTTCACCTCGTCGAAGACCAAGCAGGGGATTACGTATGAGAGCCTGCGTCGCCTGATAGACAGGGTGCGGGGTGCCTCCGGTGTGCGCTTCACGGCGCATACACTGCGCCATTCCTTCGTCACGCATCTCTTGAAGAGCGGCGTGCCGCTGCACGTGGTAAGCAAGCTCGCGGGTCATCGGCAACTCTCAACCACGATGGGCTACGCAGCGATCTTCGAGCGAGACCTCGCGGACGGGATCGAGCAGCTGCATTTCTGACGCTGCGGAGGCGGCTGTGTTCACGGTGGAACGCAGCCGCCGACACGACTGGCGTCCTCCGCTTCAGGAATGGCTACAGCTTGCGACAACATGATAATTCATGTAGATTTATATGAAGCTTTTCTCACTACCCATTCCGTATCTTCCCTTCCCATGCCTCCCACTACGCCCGACCCCAGGGGCAAAGACGACACCCAACATCCGGTCGATGATATAACAACCCAGCCACGAGCCTCCTTAGATGAGACGACGCTACCCCGAGAGGCCGATGCAGCGACGACCGAGACGCGCATGGACATCGCGCCGATCCTCGCAACAGCAAAGGAGGGGGCCGAAGAAGCGAGCGAGTCGCCCTTGGAGACGGAGGCAACGCGCCGAGCGAACATCCGGATGGGCAACCAGTATCTGGACATGGAGATGTTGGGCGACGCAAGAATCTGGTATACGGCCGCTGGCGCCACCGAGCAGCTCATCCATCTCTGTGACCGCCTGATTGAGAGAGAACAGTTCGGCGAGGCCCGCTCGATTTTCGTGGAGATGGGGATCGAGATGCCAGCGGAGAAATTCGAGGCGGCCGGGGATGCATGCTTCGCACGAAGAAAGTTCAGTGCCGCCCATATCGCCTACGTATGCGCCGGAGCAACCGAGAAACTCTTGACGCTCGGCGACGCGTGCTTCGAGCAAGGTCAGGACCAGGTTGGCGAGTGGGCCTACCGTGATGCGAACACGGAGGTTCCTGCGGGAAAGTTCGAGATCGCTGGTGATGCGTGTTTCAAGGCGGGGCTAATGGAACAGGCATCCAGAAACTACAAGAGAGCAAGTGCCACGGAGAAGCTTATCGCCGTGGGAGACAAGTGCTTAGAGACGGGGGATCTTACCGTCGCCGTTGAGGCATATAGCGCTGCGGGCACTAAAGACAAGCTCGTTGCCGTTGGCGATGCGTGGTTTGAACAGGGACGGCCTGATGCTGCTCTTAAGGTCTACGCCAGAGCAGGAGCGACCGAGAAGCGGGTCATGGTTGGGGACCTCTATCTTAAGAGGGGGATGGTGGATGATGCCCGCGATGCTTACAAATACGCTGGCGAAGAGATTCTACAAAAGAAGGCTGGAGCGCTCGCCGAGGCGAACGTCAAGCGAGGCGACTACTGGCTCCGTGAGAAAAAGTATGATCTAGCCATCAATCACTATGTAGCAGCGGGCCTCGATGTCGCACGAGAGAAGCTCATCGCTTGCGGTGACATGCTTCTGGAGGCGAAAAACTTCGAGCCAGCGCTGCGAGCCTACACCGCCGCCGGTGTCGCGTTGCCACAGAAAACACTTCTCGCGATAGCTAATGGCTTCGATTCGCACGGGCAACGTCAGAGTGCGCTCGAGACGTATATAGCTGCTGGATCCGTGGAAGACCTTGTTCGTATCGGCAGGTACTACCGGGCTTCCGACACTCGCGAC
>DATLVW010000852.1:0-2237 GCA_035577085.1 Thermoanaerobaculia bacterium | reverse complement strand
CTTATCCCGCCCCTCGATCCGCAACATCGTCGAACAGACCGCTACGCGAATCCACCGGTTCCGCGAAGACGTCGACTGGCTCCTTTTCGACGAGCAGCCGTCCCTCGGGGATCTACACAGCGTGGACATCTGGGTCGATCCCGCCGTAGAGGAGGACGACGCCGACGGCTTTGTCGCCGAGGCGATGGCGGCGGGAAAGGCGGTCGTGGCCTCGCGAACAGCGATCAACACACAACGGCTGGAGAAGGGGCGCACAGGCATCCTTGTCCCACCGCACGATCCGAACGAATTGACCCATGCGATACTTGCCGCCCTTTTCAAGTCCGAGCTTGCACAGGATATAGTTACGGCATCTCAACAAACGGTCTCAAAGTTCCGCGCCCGGCACCGGGTTCGGGCGCTAGTCCAACTCTACGAATCCATTCTCCAATGACCCGTCTCGAAAACCTGGCGCCTCTCCAAAGCCGCGCCCTCAATCTGGTAAGGGAAGTGGCCACCGAAAAGGAGCTCCGCCCGTTCCTGGTCGGCGGTCCTGTCCGCGATCTCATCCTCGGCAGGGACAACGTCGTCGACGTCGATCTCACGCTCGAGGAAGGGGGATCGACGCTGGCGCGTGCCCTGGCCAAACAAGTGGGTGGCCGGCTGCGATCCTTTCCTCAGTTCCTGACCTACAAAGTCACCGCGGAAGGGCTGCCGGAGATCGACATCGCCACTGCCCGCAAGGAACGTTACCGCTCGCCGGGCGCGTTACCCACGGTCACCGCCGGCAGGCTGAAGGACGATCTCATCCGGCGCGACTTCTCGATCAACGCCCTGGCCATCGACGTCATGAGCGGCGAGATGCTCGATCCGACCGGCGGCGCGCGCGACCTGGAAGCCCGCATCATTCGCGTGTTGCACGACGAGAGTTTCGCCGACGACCCCACGCGCATCTTTCGCGCGATCCGTCTCTGCATCCGGCTCGGCTTCACGCTGGAAGAACACTCGGCGGACCTGATGCGGGCGGCACTCGAGAACGGCGCCCTCTCTACGATTGCGAAGGAGCGTGTGTGGCGCGAGCTCTTCCTGGCGTTCGACGAGGAGGATGCCCCGTCAACCGTTGCCGCGTTGAACGATGCCGGCGCGCTCGATGTGCTGTTCGGCCGGCGGCCCGACGATCCCAAGCTGCCTTCCCGCCTGCAGCGCGCCCGCGCGGCGATCGAGGCAGCGGTCACGCAGGCCGATCTCGACCGCGAGGTGATGTATACGGGAGCGATCCTCTACGGAAACGCGTCACCGGTGGACCTCGAGGGCTCGGGCTTTTCGCAGAAACGGGCCCGCAATCTCATCCAGATCGCGAACGAGTTGCCGCGCTTCACGGATGCGCTGGCCGAGGCGACGTCGGACCATCAGAGGTTCCGGCTGTTCAAGCACGCCTCGCCGGAGATGCTCAGCATCGTCGCCGCCTCGGCACCCGACGAGCAGCCCCACGTGGCCCGCTTCCTGGAGTTTCGCTCATTCAAGCTTCCGCTGCGCGGCAATGACCTCGAAGTGCCGCTCGGTCCCCACGTGGCCCGCGCTCTGGAGAGGACGCGCGAGGCCGTATTTACCGGCGAGATCGAGCAGACGGACGCGCGCACGTTTGCGCGGGCGATGGCGATCAAGTACCTTAACGGCAGTGCGCAGCGGCCGGAAGGCAGCGGCCAGGAACCCGTCTGACCGCTGACGACCGGCTTCTGGCGACTCACAACCGTATGCGGCGCTCCGTTTCCTGCTTTGCGCTCCTGATCGCGCTCGTCGCGACCCTGCCAGCCGCCGCGCAATCCCAGCCTCCGCAAACGCTGCCGGAAGTGCGCGACCTGACGCCGCCTCGGCCTCAGGATCCGACGCACGACATCACCATGGTCGATACCGCTCCCCTCGGCGGCGCCATCGCCATCCCGCTTCCCGAGCGCGAGCGGAGAAAGCAGGCGAAACTCGACGTCCCGGAGCTCGCCGGCTGCCGGCAGGCCCTCGGCACGCAACGGATCGACGGCAGGCTTCCCAGGCCGCTGGTCGACTTCAACATCAACGTCGCGGCCGTCTACCAGCGTCTTTCGATCTTCGAAGGGGGGCTGGTCGTCGTGGAGGTCCGCGGCACCGGAGGCACGATCCGCAAGAAGGTATTGTTACCTCCCGATGCTCTGCAGAACTACCTGCACGTCATTTCGCCGCAAGCTCTCGCCTTGGTGCGCGATGGTGACCTGACGAAACCGCGG
>DATLVW010000851.1:0-2805 GCA_035577085.1 Thermoanaerobaculia bacterium | reverse complement strand
GCGAGGTTTGGTGTCTCCGACGTCAGGTACCCGTGAACTCCTTCGGGGAGCGCGAGTTGCAAATGAACCGCGGCAGGACTGGCTGGGCGGGCTGTAAACAACCGCGTTCCTCCCCACGCCAGCAGCCCGCCAATTGCCGCTGCGATCATCAAGGCAGGCAACAAGCGACGGCTGAGATGCGAGGACTTGATCGATGAGACCGGTTCCGTCGCCGACGAAGTTTCCGACAGCCATCGCAACTGGCGCGCGACGTCCTGCGCCGTCTGCCATCGATCCTCGGGATTCTTTTCCAGAGCGGTGAGAATGATCCGTTCGAGAGCCGGAGGAGTGGCCGGTTCGAGCGAGCGGATCGGAGCCGGATCGGAGGAGAGAATCGCGCTGCTGATGGCGATGCGTGAGCTGCCTCCAAACGGCCGCTGCCCGGTGGCCATCTCGTACAGGATGCAGCCCAGCGCGAAGATGTCGGTGCGGTGATCGATGTTCCGCCCTTCGAGCTGCTCCGGCGACATGTAGACGAGCGTGCCGACGACCATCCCTTCCGCAGTGATCGGATTGACCAACGTCGCGGCGTCGGGGTCGCCGGGCGCAGGGTCGGGAATGGCCAGCTTGGCGAGACCGAAGTCGAGAAGCTTGACTCCCGAGGTGGTGAGCATGACGTTGCCCGGCTTGAGATCGCGATGCGTGATGCCGGCACGATGCGCATGCTGCAGCGCCTGGGCGATCTCAGTGCCGAATCGCAGAACCTGACTGAGCGGAAGGCGTCCGCGCGCAATCCGATCGGCGAGCGTTTCCCCTTCGATGTACTCCATCACCAGGTATTCGGTGTCGCCGTCGCGGCCGATGTCGTAGAGCGCACAGATATGGGGATCGGAGAGTGCGGAGATGACGCGCGCCTCACGCTCGAATCGTGCACGCCGCTCGCTGCTTGCGGTCAGTCCGGCGAGGAGAACCTTGATGGCGACGGTGCGCCCGAGGCGCGTGTCGCGGGCCCGATAAACCTCGCCCATCCCTCCGACCCCGAGGAGAATGTCCACCTCGTAGGGGCCAAGCATCGTTCCCTTCGCCAGACTCACGTGTGCGGCGATCATAGCGGAGAATCAAAAGCGGTCACGCGGAGACGCGGAGTCGCGGAGTACTCCGCGTCCTCCGTGTCTCAGCGTGAAACGGCTCCAGCGAGTCTCGCGTGCAGTAACTCAGTGCAAACCGAGAATCACGTGGAAGAGCGAGTCCTCTGCGCCCGGCTTGCCTGTGATGAACAGAAATGACTGGCCGTCCGGGCTCGCTGCAAAACGGACTGTGTCCGCAGGCGCGTGGAGAAGTTCCGTGCTGGTGGTATCGCTCCAGTCTCCGGCGACGCGTGGAACCACGCTCATCACGGCATTCTGGGAGAGATAGAACAGCTCGCCGCCATCACGGCGCCAACAAGGATTCTGGCCGCCATTCGTCGAGATCCGTTGTCGGGGCATGTCTTTGTCGGTCAAACTCTGTAGATAAACTTCGGAGGAGCTTGTTGCATCCGAAGAAAAGGCCAGCCAACGTCCGGCAGGCGAAACCATCGGATCGCGTCCGAAAAAGCTGGAGAGCACTGGCTCGGCCTTTCGGGTTCGCATGTCGAGACGGAATACTTCCGGTCTGGCCCACGGGAACTGCCTGAAGTAGAGAGTGCCGCCATCGGACGAAAAGCTTCCGGCGAATTGAAAGTTTCCCCGTGGCATTAGCTCCTCGCGCGTTGATCCAGTAAGGGAGCGGCGAACAAGATGCGGGCCTTCTCCTTCGATCGACGAGTAAACGATCGACCTTCCATCGGGTGACCAAACAGGATCGAGCGCCAAGCCGCCTTCATCAGTGAATCGGTCCCTTGTCCCACGGGCAAGATCGTAGATCCAGATGTCCCCGATCTGCGTTGAGTGGTTTTTGATTATTGTGGCTGTCGCCCGCTTGCCATCCGGCGAGATGCTCAGGCTAAACGGATCGAACGGTCCATGATCATCGATGAGGCGCGCCTTTCCCGTTCGATCGGTCTTCAAAAGGCTGCCGGTAGTCGTGTCTGTGCGATAGACAACGACGCCGTTTGCTGCATCGAACTCGGCCTCGGCGGACGGGTAGAAATACGAGATGTCATCCGCGATCAATGAAGGCTCTCCAGCCATTGCCGCCCTATCCGGATCGTACTTCTGTGAAAAGAGTTTACCGTCACGAACGTAAAGCAGATCGCCGGGACCCAGAAGAGCCACCTCCGAAACGTTTCGGAGGAGCGCCGAAGAGGAAGACGACGAGTCGAGAGATGCCAGGACCAGTTCCCGATTCGATTTTCCCCAAGTTGCCACATAGAGAAAGCGTCGCCCGTCGGGCAATAGTCGAGGCCACCCATGCCACGACTGGCCTGCTTTCAGAGAGGTCACTTTCACCGGCGTTCCGCCCTGGTCGGAGATCCGGAAAATCTCCGGTGGTCCACCTGGCCCTCCGTAAAAGAGGATGGCGCTTCCTACCCACGATGCCGTCGCACCTGCCGGCGAGACATCGCACAGCGCCTCGGGGACCGCATTGTTTGCGGCCTGTGTCTTCCAAAGTTTGCTGCGCGCGCTGAATCCGATCCATTTTCCGTCCGAGGACCAGAAGGGGCCCGACCCGTTCTCCGAGCCTTCGATCTTTCTTACAGTCAACGAGTCGAGACGCCTGACGAAGATCGACTGCGCGCCGTTCTGCACTCCCGTGAAACAGAGTGTCTGGCCATCGGGTGAGAGCGCGAAGTTGCGCACGTCGATCGATGGCACTTGTTGAATGCCAGCCGGAGGAACGAGATCG
>DATLVW010000850.1:0-4800 GCA_035577085.1 Thermoanaerobaculia bacterium | reverse complement strand
GCGGCCCGACGGTGATCGTCGACTACGCCCACAAACCCGACGCTCTGGAGAAGTTGCTGCACGCCGTTCGCGATCTCGCCCGCGGCCGGCGCGTCGTCGTGATCGTCGGCTGCGGCGGCGACCGCGACAAAGACAAGCGCGGAAAGATGGGAGCGATCGCGGCGCGTCTCGCGGACCGCGTCGTCCTGACAAGCGACAACCCGCGCAGCGAAAAGCCGGAAGCGATTCTCGACGGAATCGAGGCGGGAATGAAGGGCGCGTCGAACTACGAGCGCGTCACCGACCGGCGCGAGGCCATCGCGCGGACGATCGCGGGCGCATCCGACAACGACGTCATCGTCATCGCAGGCAAGGGCCACGAGTCGTACCAGGTCATCGGCGATCAGGTCATCCACTTCGACGACCGCGAAGAAGCGGAGCGCGCATTGCAGAAGCAACCGAAAACACGCCACAAAAACGAAGCAGTTAAATCGATATCAAATTAGTGTTGAAATCAATGATCAATTCGTCTTATTATTTAGCGACGTCAGACAGGTGCTCTGTTCCGGCTCCGTCGATTGCCTTCTGTGCGGGTGGATGGTTGGCGATCGCCGGGCAGCTTCGGGGGAAGGGCCGCGATCGGGTTGGCGCGGCGGAGCCGGAAGAGAGCGATCTCGCGGGGGTCCGACGGGATTCACCACAGAGACACAGAGAACACAGAGAGTTTGGTTTGTACCCTCTGTGTTCTCTGTGCCTCTGTGGTGAATCCCGTGACTGGGACTTGGAGTGCACCCCCCAAACACACCACTCCCGGGAGGCCGCATGCACCTGACCTTCCAGCAGATTGCGGACATGACTGGTGGCCAGGTCGCGCAGGGCGGCGACGTCGCCATCGACTCTGTCGTCATCGACAGCCGCGAAGTGAAGGCCGACTCCGTCTTCTTCGCCATCACTGGCGAGCATCTGGACGGTCATCAGTTTCTTGCGCAAGCGCTGACCACCGCGCGCGGTGCGGTCGTGTCGAATGTTCCTGAGAGCACGCCCGCGGATAAAGGAATCGTGCGCGTTGCCGATACGACGGTCGCGTTGCAGAACCTTGCGCGGTCCATCCGCGAACGTTATCCGTTCACGCTCATCGCCATCACCGGTTCGGCAGGAAAGACGACGACGAAGGAGATGATCGCCACGCTCGTCGCCTCCGAACGCCGCACGTTCAAGTCGTGGGGCAACTTCAACAACCTGATCGGATGCCCGCTGTGCATCGACAACACGCCCGACGATGCCGAAGTCGTCGTCAGCGAGATGGGGATGAATCACAAAGGAGAGATCGCGCTGCTGGCCGGCCTTCTCCATCCCGACGTCGGCGTCTACACGAACATCGGGCCAGTACACATCGAGTTCTTCGGCACGATCGAGAAGATCGCCGAAGCGAAGCGCGAGCTGCTCGAGAACGTGAAGCCCGGCGGAACGATCATTCTCAACGCCGACAATCCGTACGTGATGGACATCAGCCGCGGTTTCGAAGGCCGCAAGATGACGTATGGCATCGATCACGAAGCCGACTTCCGCGGTGTGAACATCCGCGAGCGCGGCCTTCTGGGAACGTCGTTCGAAGTCGCGGGCCATTCGTTTTCTCTGGCACTTCCAGGGCGGCACAATCTGGAGAATCTCCTTGCCGCCATCGCAGCCGCGCGATCCATCGGCATCTCGTGGGAAGGGATCGAGCGCGGCGTCGGTAACGTGAAGCCGGCTGCGCATCGCGGCATCATCCTCGACGCCGGCGGCGCGACGATCTACGACGACACCTACAACTCGAACCCCTACGCCCTCGGCCGCGCCCTGACCTTGATGGAACAGGCCGACGTCACCGGCCGCCGTATCGCCGTGATCGGCGACATGCTCGAGCTGGGCGAGAAAGAGCTCGACTACCACCGTGATGCCGGACGAGCCATCCCCAGAAGCATCGACGTCGTGATCGGCGTCGGCAAACGTTCGCATGCTCTGCTCGAAGGGGCCGCCGAGGCGGGGTTCCGCAATGGAGACCGCCATCACTTCGATGACGCGCAGAGCGCCGCCGAGTTTCTGAAGACTTTCATCCGTCCGGGGGACCTCGTGCTGATCAAAGCCAGCCGCGGGATCGGCCTCGACCGCACCGTCAACCTGCTAACCAACTCGGGCACCGCGGAGGGCGCGCACTGATGTTGTACTACCTGCTCTACCCGCTCCGGAACATGATTTCCGGCTTCAACGTCTTCCGCTACATCACGTTCCGGTCGGCGTGGGCGGCGCTCACGGCGCTGATCATTTCGTTCATCTTCGGCCCGTGGCTGATCGAGCGGATGCGGCGCATCAAGCTCGGCCAGTACATCCGCGAAGAAGGGCCGAAGTCGCACCAGCAGAAGGCCGGCACGCCGACGATGGGCGGCATCCTCATCAACGTCGCCATCATCATTCCGACGATTCTCTGGGCCGACATTCTCAATCCCTACATCTGGATCATCCTCTTCGTCACCTTCGCGTACGGCGTGATCGGATTCGTCGATGACTACCGCAAGCTGATCAAGAAGAAGAACGAGGGTCTGACGCCGAGAGAAAAGTTCTCGATGCAGATCGGTGTGGCGCTGGCCGCGGGGCTGGCCATCGCCTACCTGCCGTCGATTCACAACAACTACTCGACTGTCCTCACCTTCCCGTTCTTCAAGATGCTTCACCTGAACCTTGGGTTTCTCTACATCCCATTCATCATCGTCGTCCTCGTCGGCGCATCGAACGGCGTGAATCTCACCGACGGCCTGGATGGATTGGCCATCGGATCGACGCTGATCGTGGCCGTGACCTACACGATCCTCACGTACGCCGCCGGCAACTTCCGCGTCGCCGATTACCTGCGCATCGCCTGGGTTCCGCAGGCCGCCGAGCTGGCCGTGTTCTGCGGGGCGATGGTCGGGGCGTCACTCGGATTTTTATGGTTCAACGCCCATCCCGCGGAGATTTTCATGGGTGATGTTGGCTCGCTCGCGTTGGGTGGTGCCATCGGCTGCCTGGCCGTGATGATCAAACAGGAAATCCTCCTCGGCCTCGTCGGCGGTCTCTTCGTGCTGGAAGGAATGTCCGTCGTCCTGCAGGTGGCCTCATTCAAATTGACCGGGCGCCGCATTTTCAAGATGTCGCCGCTGCATCACCATTTCGAGCTTTCGGGATGGCGCGAGACGAAGGTCGTGGTCCGCTTCTGGATCATCGCCATCATCTTCGCGCTGATCTCGCTGTCGACGTTGAAGTTGAGGTGAGAAAAGCAGAGACAAGGGATTAGAGATCAGAGATCGGGGGAAGAAGCAGAGACAAGGGATGAGAGATCAGAGATCAGGGGATCACGGCAGGTTTCTTCTGATCTCTGATCTCTCGTCTCTGATCTCTCGAAACAGAAAGCAGAGACAAGAGATTAGAGATCAGAGCATCGCGGCAGGTTTTTTCCTGATCTCTAATCTCTAGTCTCTGATCTCTCGAAAACAAAAACCGAACACATGACCAGAACCCTCATCATCGGAGCAGGCAAATCAGGCGTGGCCGCAGCGAATTTTCTAGCTGCGCGCGGCGAAGATGTGTCGATCACCGACTCGAAGACCGATCCCGAGCTGCCGTATCCGCTGGACTCGTCGGTCAAGCGCGTGTTCGGCCGCGACGACGGTGGTGTGCTCGACGGAATCGGGATGATCGTTCTGAGTCCTGGTGTGCCATCGACGATTCCGCTGTTGTCGCGGACCGGCTCGATTCCTGTGGTTGGTGAGATCGAGCTTGCCTATCGGTATGTGCCCCGCGGAAGCAGGATCGTCGCGGTGACCGGTTCGAATGGGAAATCGACGACGACGATGCTGATCGGAGAGATTCTCAAAGTGGCCGGACTGCAGCCGATCGTTGCCGGCAACATTGGCGAGCCGTTCATTGCCGCGGTCGACTTGGAGAAGCCGAGAATGTATGTGCTCGAGCTGTCGTCGTTTCAGCTCGAGAGTGTCGACACCTTCCACGCAAACGTGGCGTTGCTCCTCAACGTCACGCCCGATCACATGGACCGCTACCCGAGTTTCGACGCGTACGCCGCGGCGAAGTACCGGATCTTCCGCAATCAGCAGCCGCACGATGTCGCCGTCGTCAATGCTGCCGACCGCCGTGCGCAGCCTCGCGACTCCGTCAGCCGCCTTTGGCGTTTCTCATCCACGCAAGTGATCGAGGAGGGTGCCTTTCTCGATGGCGGCGACCTCGTGTTGCGCGTCGATGGCCAGGAGCGCCGCATTCCGCGCGCCTCGCTGAAGTTGGAAGGAACCGCGAATGCCGAGAACGCGCTTGCCGCGTGGCTGGCCGTCAAGGCGCTCGGCGTCGATGAGGTCAGCGTGCAGATCGCGTTCGGATCGTTTGCCGGTCTGCCGCATCGCATGGTTCTCGTGCGCGAGCTGGACGGTGTCCGCTGGATCAATGACTCGAAGGGAACGAACGTCGATGCCACGCTCAAGTCGCTCGAATCGTTTCCGGCGTCGAGCGTCTGGCTGATCCTTGGAGGCAAAGACAAAGCGGGTGAGTTCGAGCGGATGCGCGATCTCGTCAAGGAAAAGACCCGCGCGGTCCTCACGATCGGTGCCGCCGCCGACCGCGTCGCCGCCGCACTCGACGGGGCCGCCACGATCGTGAGCGCAGGCGACATGCAACATGCCGTCGCCTACGCGCGCGAACATGCGAAGTCCGGCGATGTCGTCCTCCTCTCGCCCGCCTGCGCCAGCTTTGATCAGTTCCGAAACTTCGAACATCGTGGCGAGCACTTTGAAGAATTAG
>DATLVW010000849.1:0-4677 GCA_035577085.1 Thermoanaerobaculia bacterium | reverse complement strand
TGTTGCCGCTGAAGTCGCTGGTCGCGATCGTGATCGTGTAGATGCGGGGGCTGCCATTGTTGCCGCCGTCGCGCTCGGAGCGGACCTGCAGCGTCAGCGCGCCGGTGATCACGAAGTCCTGCGTCGTATTTCCGTCGCCGTTGCCATTGTCGGCTTCGTTCGACGACACCGAGACGATGTGCGACGTCGGCGCCGGATCGACCAGGTCGGTCGCAATCACAGTGATCGTCACGTCGACCATCTGATGATTCGGCGGCCAGATCGTGTTCGGCGATGCCGTGATCGAGACGATCGTCGGCGGTGTGGTGTCCTGCACGGTGACCGTGAAGGAGCCGTGTGCGACGTTGCCGGCCGCATCGTGCGCGCTGCACTGTACGGTCGTCGTGCCGAGCGGGAACGTCGATCCCGACGCCGGGGTGCAAGTCACAGGAACCGGTCCGTCGAAGTCGTCGATGGCTGTTGCGGTGTAGGTGACGACGGCGCCGGAAGCGCTGGTTGCTTCGGCGGTGATGTTCGACGGCAGCGTAAGGACAGGCGGCGTGACGTCCGCCGTCACGATGACCAGGAAGGTTCCGGTCGTGGTGTTGAACCGGCTGTCCGACGAACTGCACGTGACGACCGTCGTTCCGATCGGGAACGTGGAGCCCGAAGGCGGATTGCAGAAGACGGGGGTGCTTCCATCGACGAGATCGCTGGCGGTGGCGGAGAAGGTGACGACGGCTCCGGTCGGGCTGGTGGCGCCCTTGTTGATCGTACCGGGGAGCGTCAACGACGGCGGCGTCGTATCGACGATCGTGATGTGGAAGCTGTCGGAAGAAGTTCCACCTGCCGTCGATGCCGAGCAGGTAACCAACGTCGTCCCGAGCGGGAAGGTCGATCCGGAAGCGGGGCTGCAGAGGATCGTGGCGCTGTCGGTCGCGGTGACGGTGAACGACACGGCTGCTCCGGCTCCACTGGTTGCCTCGGCCGTAATGTCGTTCGGCACAAAGATGGTGGGTGCTGTGGCTCCGCCCGTGACACTGACCTTGAACGAGCCGTGCGTGCTGTTGGCGTGCGAGTCGGTGGCGGTGCACTGAACGGTCGTCGTTCCGACGGGGAACGTCGAGCCCGATGCGGGAGTGCAGAAAACGATGGGACTAGGATCGGTATTGTCAGTCGCGGTCACCGTATACGTCACGACCGGGTTGCTGGTGATGATCGTTGCCGGAAGCTGCAGGACCGGCCCCACGGTGTCGCTGACGTTGATCTCGAAGGTTCCTGATGTCGTGCCGAAGGCGTCCGTCGCCGAGCAGTGGACCGTGGTGATGGCGACAGGATAAAGATCGCCGGAATTGTGATCGCAGGTGACCGGCAGTGGATCACCGGAAGCGAAGCTTTGCGCGCTGACGGTGAAGGTGACGATCGCTCCGGACGCGCTGGTCGCCTCGGCGGTGATGGACTCCGGAAGCGATAGCAGCGGCGGCTCCGACGAGCCGTTCGAGATCACGTCGAAAGATCCGGGACCGATTACGCGCGTGCCGCCGCTGTCGATCGCGTCGACCGTCACGGAGACCGTGCCGGGAACCGAAAGCACGAAATCAGGGATGCTCACGAAGAGGACCGTTCCGTCGGTAGCGCCGGGACTACCCGCAACGGTGGTCGTGCCGAAAGGTCCCGACAGGACGACCTGAGTATCGACGTCCCCAACAAGGCCGGTACCATCGATCTCGATGAATTGTTCGATGTCGCCTTGAAGGAATGCCGACGGCGCGATCGAGGTGATTGAATCAGCGTAGGCCGCAGGTACGAAAATGAGAACACACAGCAGCAGGCAAAGGGCCGCAGTTTTCATGCTTAATCCTCCGGTTCGGAGTGACTATTATGCTCCGCTTTTCGCCGTGTGTAAATGGAATGAGTTATTCGTAGCGAAGCGCTTCAATCGGGTGCAATGAGGCAGCTTTCCAGGCCGGATAAGAGCCGAAACCGATGCCGATCATCGAGCAAACGAGAAGGCCGGTTGCCGCCCAGAGCCACGGAAAAACCATGCTCATGTCGAAGGCAAGGGCGACGCCGTTGCCGCCGAGGACACCGGCCGCAATTCCGGCCAATCCGCCCAGTTCCGAGAGAAGAACGGCCTCGATGAGGAACTGTTTGATGATGTCGAACTTTCGTGCGCCGATCGCTTTGCGCACGCCGATCTCACGCGTCCGCTCGGTGACGCTGACGAGCATGATGTTCATGATGCCGATGCCGGCGGCCAGAAGGGCGATGACGCTGACGACGAACGCGCCGACGCGCACCGTGTCGGCCACCTGTGCGAAGGCAGTGAGCAATGTGTCATTTGAGTAAATTTCGAAGTCGTTGTCCTGCCCGAGCTTCAAACCGCGGGCGGCGCGCATCGCTCCGACCGCTTTGTCGAACGTGTCGTTGTAGGTAGCCTGCGACGTCGACTGGATGGCGATGTTGATGGTGCGGTTCTCGTGGCCGAAGTCGGAAAAGAATTTCGTGAGCGGCACGAGCACGAGGTCATCCTGACTGTTCCCGAACGACGAGCCCTTCTCATCCAGCACGCCGATGATCGTGTACGGTTTGGAGTTGACCTTGACCGTCTTGCCAAGAGCGGACTCGCTCGGGAAGAGCTTCTTCTGGATGCTCGCGCCGACCACGGTCACGTTGCGGCCGAGCTCCACATCGTCGGGCGAGATGTTGCGGCCGTAAGCGATGGCGTAGGCGTTGGCGGTAAGGAAGTACTCGTTGGTGCCGACGACGGTGCGTCCCTGCAACGTCACTGGGCCGTTGCTGATCGGCCGGCCGCCGTCGAACACCTTGAGAGCGATGGCGTTCGCCTCGCCGCCCATCAGTCGAATGAACTCGTTGGCGTTGTCGAGCGAGATGTCTTTCCGGTTCCGGTACTTCTGTTCGGCATTGCCTCCGTTGTTGATGACCGGATACTTGGCGAACTGGAAGATGTTGCTGCCGAGGAAGCTGAGGCCCGTTTCGATGGAGCCCTGAATGGCGCTGAGCGCCGTCATGACGCCGATGACGGAAAAGACGCCGATGGCCACGCCGAGCATCGTCAGCGCGGAGCGAAGCTTGTTCGTCCGCAACGAACCGAGGGCCATTCGAAAGATTTCGGTGAAGAACATGGTGTGTGAGTGAACTACTCGTACCTCAATGCTTCAATCGGATCCAATCGCGACGCTGACAACGCCGGCGCGAAGCCGGAGAAAATGCCGGTGAGCGTCGAGACGATCATCCCGACGATCACGAGTCCAGCGGAAAACTGCATGGGGAATGATGGGAAAGCTGCCGCGACGCCGGAGGTCATCAGGAAGGAGAGCGCCAACCCCGCGCCTCCGCCGATCAGGCAGATGCAGATGGCCTCGACGAGGAACTGCATCAGGATCGTTCGCCGCCGCGCGCCGACGGCTTTGCGCGTACCGATCTCGCGAGTCCGTTCCTTCACGCTCACATAGGTGATGTTCATGATGCCGATGGCGCCGACGAACAGCGCCAGGCTGGTGACGAACAGGCCGGCGATGGCGATGCCGGCTTTGACCGGCTCGATCGTGCTGCGCAGACCTTCCTGCGCGTTGATCTCGAAGTCGTCCTTCTGCTCCGGCCGCAGACCGCGGACGCGGCGCATGTCGCCGGTCAGCTCATCGCGCGCCTGGGAAAGATGTTCTTTGTCTTTGACCTTGACGCGGATCGAGGTATCGAGGCGCGAGCTGAAGGTTTTCATGAATGCGGACATCGGGACGACGACCTGGGTGTCGAAGCTGAAGAGGCCGAGGAAGGTGCCCTGTTTTCCGTAGACGCCGATGACGCGGAACGGACTGCCGCCGATCATCACCGTCTTCTCCAGTGCGGACTGCTTCGGGAAGAGCGCATCGGCCACGTCGTAGCCGAGCACGCAGACGTTGCGCGCTCCGCGGGACTCGATGGCCGTGATGAAACGCCCCTCTTTGAACGTGGCCGTCGACGTCACGAGAAACTCTTCGGTCGTCCCCTGCGTGAAGACGTTCTGCACTTCGTTGTCGCCGTACTTGACGCTGCGATTCGTGTTCAGCGTGGGGACGGCTGTGATGAGGTTGGAGTTCGGCGTCGCTGCGATGAGACGCTTCAGGGTATCGGCGTACTGCGGCTCGATCCGGCGACGGTTCCGATAGTTCCACCAGTCGTCGACGTTGTGCCACGGCCACTTCTCGACGTAAAGGATGTCGTCGCCGATGACGGCAAGGCTGCGCTCGAATCCGATCTCGATGCCGCCGATGGCCGATCCCATCAGCGTGACGGCGATGATGCCGATGATCACGCCGAGGGCCGTGAGGATCGAGCGCATCTTGTGCGCGCGGATCTGACTGAACGCAATCCGGAAACTCTCCAGCAACTCGATGCGGAAATCGCGGAAAAGGAGTTTGTCGATCAGGCGGTTGCTCATGTGTGGCCTCGTGGTTTGTGAAGCAGAGATCAGAGACAGAAGAGATCAGAGACAAAGGGTTCTCTGATCTCTGGTCTCTAGTCTGTAAATCTATGGCCTATCCTCTGATGATGCTGTGAGAGATCAGCGACAGAAGAGATCAGAGACGAGGGGTTCTCTGATCTCTGGTCTCTAGTCTCTAGTCTATGAATCCATGGTCTCTATTCTCTGATGATGCTGTGAGAGATCGGAGACAGAAGAGATCAGAGGCGAGGGGT
>DATLVW010000848.1:0-6720 GCA_035577085.1 Thermoanaerobaculia bacterium | reverse complement strand
ATCGATCGAGTAAGCCATCGCGGAAGCTGATGCGTGCGTGACAATCGCGACATCTTCGTCTACATTGAAATTTGTGCAACGCCGTTGCCACGCAGCACAAATTTTCATTCAAACGTACGGCTCCCCATCCCGACAGTTTTGAATAGGAGAGATTCCATGGCTGCCAAGAAGTCTGCAAAGAAGTCGAAGAAGTCAGCAAAACCCGCGAAGAAGTCCGCAGCAAAGAAGGCCGCACCGAAGAAGGCAGCTCCGAAGAAAGCCGCCGCGAAGAAGTCTTCGGGCAAGAAGTCCTCCGGCAAGAAGGCCTCGGCAAAGAAAGTAGCCGCCAAGCGTCCCGCGCCGAAGAAGGCCGCGAAGAAAGCGGCGAAGAAGGCGGCCGCGAAAAAGGTCGCCGCGAAGAAGGCCGCCCCGAAACGCGCCGCTGCTCCGAAGAAGGCCGCTGCGAAGAAAGCCGCCCCGAAAAAGGCTGCTCCGAAGAAGGCCGCGCCCAAGAAGAAGAGCGCCCCGCTCGCCCGCGCGAAGAGCGTGATCAGCAAGGTCGTCGAGACCGTGAAGAGCCTTCCGGCCGACATCGGCCATGCCGTCTCGAACGTGATGCCCGGCGGCAACGGCGGATCCACCAACGAAGGCGGATCAAACGGCGGCGGCTCGAGCAACGGCGGCGGGTCGTCCGCCAGCTAGCAACCGCAACGAACGCGATCGAAGAACCCCTTGCACCACAGAGACGCAGAGGGCACAGAGTAGGGTTTCAACTCTGTGTCCTCAGTGTCTCTGTGGTGCATTTCTTTTGTCCGACTACCCCGCGCTTTCGAATACCTTCCGAATCCGTTTCGAGAAGTATTTCGCGGAGAGGCCGCCGTTCCAGCGCTTGAGTTGCTTGGCTTTGCGGAACGACTCCATGGCGTCGCGTTTGTAGGTGTCGTCGGCTTCGAAGGCGTATTGGGAGTATTGCGAGGCGCCGAGGAAGGCCCAGATCCAGGCGTTCTTGGGCATCTCCTGGGAGAGCGTCTTGAATTTCACTGATGCGTCATCGAACTCGCCGCGGAAATAGCTTTCCAGCGCGTCGCGGACGCGGCGTGTCGGGTCGGCGAGTACGATCGCGCTGGCTTGCGCGGGACGCGTAGGAATGGTCACGGGTGGCGGAATCGGAGCGCCGGGGGCGGGTGCGAGGTCGGCAATCTGCGCGGCGTTCTGTGCGGCACCGATCGCATTGGTTAGATCGTCGTTCGATCGCGGGTTGGCGCTTCGCGTCAAGGCATCGGTCAGGAGTTGCGTGGCCTGGGTGTACTGCGGTGTGTTCCCCGCTTTCCGCTGCTGCGCGGCTGCGAGGCGCGTCCTTGCCTGATTGATCGCCGCCGCTGCCTGCTGACGGAGTGCGGGATCGATCGATGGAGCTACCGGTTGCACCGGCATCGGGACGGGCGTGGGCACAACGCGCGGCTGCGGTGCGACAGGCTGGGGCTGGGGCTGCGGTTGCGGCTCGGGCGTGCTGGCCGCTTCGAGTTTTGACTTCGCGCGCCGCAGCAGGTCGCCCAGCGGCCCGAGGTCGGCTTCGCCGGGTCCGCTGGTCTTCTCGAGATCAGAGATCGCCTGTTCGTACTTGCCCGTATTCAGATACGCAACGCCGCGATAGTAATAAGGGTGATAGGTGATGAAGATCGCGCCGTAGGTGCGCTCGTGATCGCTTTCTTTCGGGTGACCATTGATGGCCGCGGTCATCTTCTGAATCACGGTGGACCATTGGCCCTTGCCGACGGCGGCGATGCCCGCATCGTAATCGTCGTACCACGACGCAAGGGCAACCGTAGCCAGCAACAAACCAATCAATCCGATGGTGAAGGTGCGCGCAAATTTCATGGCTTCGCGACTTCCTTTTCCAGTTCGTCGAAGTTCACATCACCCGTCTTGATCACCTTCCGGTTCCGTTTTCCCGCTTCGATATCGACCGGCACGGTCTGCTTCGTTCCATTCGGGCCGGCCACCGTGACCATGTAACGGCCCGGCTCGAGATCGATTCGCGTCGGCATGTCCTTCTTTTCGTCGGTGAGGTCGACCGTTTTGCCCTTGTCGTCGACGATCGCTTCCAGTTCGCCCCACGGTGACGCGGAGAGCAGGAGCGCGCCTTGCCCGCCCGCGATCGGCGCGGATGGCGGCGGCGCCGTAGCGGTGACGCTGGTCGTGCTCGGAACCGCGGCCGGCGGCGCGCTGCTCTGTTTGTTTCTCATGACGAAAAACGCAACACCCAGAACGATAACGACGGCCGCGGCGATGCCGATCATCATTCCGGTGTTGCTCTTTTTCGGCGCGAACGATCCCGGCGTGACTTGCCGCTCGATCATCGTGGCCTCGGCGTTTCCGCCTGCCCACTTCTGCTCCGCCGCGGTCGGTGCCGCCTGCGACGTGAGGCGCTCCATCACCGTCGCTTCGTCGCTGCTGGCGCGCGTGCCAGGTGCGCCGGGCATGGTGTTTGCCGGCCCGAGGTTGCGCTCCATCACGGTCGCTTCGTCGCTGCCGATCTTCGTGCCGGTCGGTCCGGTGCGCGGCGCTTGCATCGATCCGGCCTGCGTCGCCTGCGTCGGCTGGCCTGTCATCGTCTGCTGCGTCGCTTGCTGTCCGCTGAATGTTCCGCTCGGTCCCGTCGTGAACTTCGGAAGCTCAGCCAGCGTCTGTGCGCCGGACAGTGTGATCATCCGTTCGCCGAGCCCGTACTTGGCGTCGGGGGGGACGGTGTTGCGGATCGCTTCGAGCGCGTGCTCGAAATCGGCGGCCGTGGCGTAACGGTTGTCGCGGTTCTTTTCGAGCGAGCGCATGATGACTGCTTCGACCTGCGCCGGCACTTTCACTGCCGGATTAATCTCGTGAATCGGCAGGGGCTTCTCGGTGACGTGTTTGAGGATGTAACCGTGCGGGTTGGTGGCCTGGAAGGGCGCGCGGCCGGCCAGCATCTCGTACATCACGATGCCGAACGAGTAGAGGTCGGAGCGTGGATCGAGATGCTCACCTTCCTTGAGGAAGCCGGCCTGCTCGGGCGAGGCGTATTTCAGCTTGCCGAGGAACATGCCGGTCTGCGTGAGGCCCTGTCCGCCTTCGCCTTCCGCAAGCTGCTTGGCGATGCCGAAGTCGATGACCTTCACGAGCAATTTCCCGTGATGGTCCTGCGACAGCATGATGTTCTCGGGCGAAATGTCGCGATGGATCAGACCCATGGAGTGGAGGTGATCGAGTCCGCTCAGGGCCTGGATCGAGATCTCGATAGCAAGCCTTGAAGGCATCGCCCCGTTCTGCCCAATCCACTTCTGAATGTTGGTGCCGTCGATGAACTCCCACACCATGTAGTAGGAGCCGTCGTCGAGCTGGGCGAAGTCGTAGAGCATCGCCAGGTTCTTGTGCTTGATCATCGTCGACGTGCGCGCCTCCTGAAGGAAGCGCTGCATGCCCTGATCGTCAGCGGCGACGTTCGGCCGCATGATCTTGATGACGCGGAGCTCGTTCAGGTGGATGTGCCGGACTTTGAAGATCTCGCCCATGCCGCCGACGCCGAGCCGGTCGAGGATCTGGTACTTGCCGTCGAGCAGCTTCGACGAATAGGTCCTCTGGAACATCGTCACGCGCTCACCGCACGCGGGACACTGATCCAGTTCCATATCGATCGGCTTTTTGCAGCGAAGGCAGTTGATTTGGCTCATGGTGTCTCCGGGTGGGGAGTGGGGTGTGGGGAGTGGGGGGTGGGAGTCGGGTGTAGGGGGTCGGGGGTCGGAGGAACCCGCTTTGCGTTCTCCGACTCCCTACACCCGACACCCGACTCCCACTCCCTACGCCCCACTCCCCACTCCCCAGCAATCATTGGCTCCTCAACACATAACTGCACGCCGGGTCGGCGCCGAACCGCACGACGTCTCCCGGCTTCAGCGCGATCTTTTCGACGCGCGTGTTATTGACATACGTTCCATTGGCGGACTTCAGATCTTCGAGCATGCACGCCCCGCCGTTCATCGTGATGCGGGCATGCCGGCGGGAGACGGCCGGATGGGTGAGTACGACGGAACAGGTGCGGTCGCGGCCGACCATGATGCTGTCGCCCTGCAGCGAGTGCTTTTCGTTTGCTTCGGGCTTCACATGCACGAGCTGCCACTGTTGCGGAGCGGCTGCCTTTCCGGCGGGCATTTGCGCCGCGGGCATCGGGCGTACGGTCGGTGTGTATCCGGGGCGGAGGTTGTACTCCTCCAACGCTTCGAAAAATGCACGCGCCGATTCGTAGCGCTGCTCCATGCGCGGATGCATGGCTCGCAGCACGATCGCTTCGAGCTCGGCGTCGATCTCCGGCCGCAGAGCGCGCGGTGGCTGCTTTTCTCCGCGATAGATAGCGTCGATCAGCTTCGGCAGCGAGCGGCTGTTGAACGGTAGCGAGCCCGTCAGCATCTCGTACAGAACGACGCCGGTTGAGTAGACGTCGCTCTTGGCGCCCGCGTCTTTCGGCTCGCGGATCTGCTCGGGTGACATGTAGTGCGGCGTGCCGAGGAGGAAGCCGGACTTCGTCAGAACGGTCTGCGTACTGCCGGTGCCGCCTTCTTTGATCTTGGCAATCCCAAAGTCGGTCACTTTCACGACGCCCGCGTTTTCGCGGATCAGGTTGGCCGGTTTGATGTCGCGGTGAACGATGCCTTTGCCGTGCGCGTAGACGAGCGCTTCGAGCAGACACTGCGCCGTTCCGATGGCATCGGCGATCGGCAACGCGCCGCGCTCGGTCAGCAGCACGTCGACGGGAGTTCCCTCGACGAGCTCCATCACCAGGACGGCGCTGTCGGATTTGTTGATGAACTCGTAGAAACGGGTGATGTACCGATGCCGCAGCTTCTCGAGGATGTGGGCTTCTTTGACGAAGCGCTTCCGGGCCGTCACTTCACCCGCCAGCTCTTCATTGATCACCTTCAAAACGACTTCATATCCCTCGGGCAGAATCTCGCTGCGGGCGACGGTCCGGCCGACATAGACGTGGCTCATCCCACCTTCTCCGAGCTCGCGCTCGATCCGGTAGTTGCCGACGACGTTGCCGATCATTTCAGGACACCCTCTTCATCCCAGTAGAACCCCTCTTCGCAAAGAGGCACGAAAAGGAACTTGTGCGAGCCGACGCGCACGATGTCTTTCGCCACAAGGTCGCGGCGCGGCTCGATCTCGGCCTCGTTGACGTACGTACCGTTGGTTGAGTTGTGGTCCATGAGAATGAACCGCCGCTCCTCGGGACGAAAGACAAGATCGGCGTGATGCGACGATGCCTGATCGTCGTTAACGACGACATCGGAGCGCCGGTCGCGGCCGAGGACGTTGCGCCCGATGCGAACGGGAAATGATTCGCCGCGCGCCGCGCCGTTCAGTCCGATCAGCCAGGCGACGACGTAGCGTTTCGGTTGTGCGGTCGGGTCGAGTTTCTGCACGGCGACGGTGCGATCCGCCGGCTCGGCCTCGAACGCGACACCGGCGTCGACTCGGGCCATCGTCTTCGGCGCGGGCACCGCGGTCGGCCGGCGCGGCGGCTCGACGGGAATGGGAGCCGGACGCTGTCCATCCTGTGCGCCGAACCGCGTTGGCCGTACGACCGGCACATCCGGCTCGGCATCATCCACCGGGCAGTACGGACAGAGATCCCAGCTCTCATCGATGAAATGCCCGTTCTCACACCGCTTATCAGCCACGATCAGAGCCTCACGCGTGGAAAGCGATCGCAACCGCGTTGCGTCCGCCGAAATAGATGATGTCGCCGTCTTTCAGGAACCTCTTGTCGATCTTATGGTCGTTCACGTACGTGCCATTTGACGAGTTCCGGTCGATCAACAGCACTTTGCCATCGATCGAGACCACTTCCGCATGCAGCCGGGAGACTTTCGGATTCTCCAATACGATCTCACACATCGCCGATTCCCGTCCGATGCGAATGCCCGAACCGCCGAGCCCGAGTCGCTCGCCCGCGCGAGGGCCGTTGAGGATCGTGAGCTTGCCCAGCATCTGCGGTGCACCGGGCGGCGCGCTGGAGGGCGAGACGACGCGCTCTGTGGTGACTTTGAGCATGTCCGCAGGGATGCGCGGGCGACGGATGCGGGGAAGAGTCAGGCCGAGGGCGAGGGCGGCGAGCGCGCCACCGGCGCCGGCAGTGGCGACGGGATGCTTCCGCCAGAGCGGCATCGACTGCAGCGCGCGCTCGGTATCGCGCCGGAAGTGGATCAGATCGGGCGAGTTGGGGAAGAGGCTGTTCGCGCTGGCCAGCTCGCTCGATGCCACGGTCCATTTGCCGTCCTGCGCGGCGTCGAGCGACGCGCGGTAATGCCTGTCGAACTCGCCCTGCAGGTTGATCGGTACCTTCGCCTCGGCAAGAAAACTCCGGGCGACGTTGATCGGAACGAGAAACTTGATTGCCTCAGCGTCGCTGCGGCCCCACGTCGAGATGCCGACGACTTCGCCGTTCCGGTTCACGGCCGGCCCGCCCGAGTTGCCCTGATAGATGGCCACGTTCGACTGAAACACAGGCGTGTTGGCGACGTTTCGTTTGATGGCGGTGATGATGCCGGGACTGAGCGTCGTCTCCAGGTCGCTGTCGCGCGAAAGCCAGCCGCCGATGACGTCGTCGGTGCTGCTGGCCACGGCGGGATAGCCGAACGCCCAGATCGACTCGCTCACACGCGTAGAGTCGGAATCGCCAAGCGTCGCCACGGGCAGGTTCTTCCG
>DATLVW010000847.1:0-6168 GCA_035577085.1 Thermoanaerobaculia bacterium | reverse complement strand
AGCGTTGATGTCCTGTCAGAATTCGCAGCCGTTGAGAAACGCAACGCGGCGGTTGATCAGCGCCGTGAGCTTGCCGTCGATCAAACCCGAGACATCGAGGCCGCTCCACATCATGCGGGCGCCTTTGAAAATCGAGGGACGGCGCGCATAGATCAGGTGATTCAGCAGCGGCGCGCCCCAGCGTTTTGCCTGCGCCTCCAGGACCGCGCGAATGGAACGATCGAGTTGACTGACTTCCGCATCCGGAACACGCGCCATCGATGACCTCAGCTCGGAGTTTGAGGCATCGTACACTTCCCACCGCATGCCTGAGCTTCCTGAGGTTGAACTGTATTGCCGCTACTTTGCCGGACACGCGCTGGGCCGCCGCGTGGTCGCGGTGCGCGTGCTCGACGCCCGCATTCTCGGCGTGCGAGAGCACGTGCTGCGACGCGCGCTCATCGGTCACGAGTTCGTGGATGTCAGGAGGCACGGCAAGCACCTCTTCGCCAGTGCCGGGACTTTGTGGCTGCACCTGCATTTCGGCATGAGCGGCGATCTGGCGTTCTACCGTGACGATACCGATGCGCCTCGATTCGCGCGCGTAGTTTTCGATTTCGAGGATGGGAATCATCTGGCGTACGACGACATGCGCCTTTTCGGCGTCGTCGATGTCACGCCTGATCCGGACGCGTTCATCGCCGAGCACCGGCTCGGGCCCGATCCGCTCGATCCTGCGTTTCGCCTTCGCGACTTCCGCGAGATCGTAAGCAAGCGGCGCGGCGCCGTGAAGTCGCTGCTGATGTCGCAGGAGATCATCGCTGGGATGGGCAATCTCTACGCCGACGAGACGCTGTATCGCTCGTCGATCCATCCGCGAAGGCCAGTCGACGGCCTGTCCGATGCTGAGGTCAAAACGATCTTCACGAACATGCGCGCGATCCTGAAAGAGGCGATCGCCTTCAAGTCGCGCGGCGGCGATTATCCAGGCCGCTACCTGGTGCAGCACCGCGAAGAAGGCGACCGCTGCCCGCAGTGCGGCGGGACGATCCAGCGCACGGTCGTGTTCGGACGCACGACCTACTTCTGCGCGAGGCACCAGCCGCTCCCTCGGCGGAAGTGAGACCGGCGCCGCTTGCGCTGGTTGTCGGCCTCAACCGATGTCTTGCGATAGCGCCGTCATGAGGGCGTCGTTGCGCGCGATGAGCATGCGTCGCAGATACCCGCTCATCACCAGTCGGTCGACGATCGCTCCGATGAACCCGAGGGGCGAAGCGAACGTCAGCACGTCGATCATCTTCGTTCCGCCGTCGACCGCTTCGAAATAGTGATCGTGAACGAAGGAATGGAACGCCCCCTTGACCATCGAATCCTGAAAGTACGCCGGCCTGTCGAACGCCGTGATCTTCGAAGTGAATCGCTGCCGCACGCCGAAATGCCGCGCCTCCCACGTAACCTGCTCGCCCAACTCGATGAGCCCGGACGTTCTTCCGGCGACCGCCTTCTCCGCTGTTTCCTTCATCGAGGTAACGTGAAGGTCGAGATCGCGCGACGCGTCGAAGCATCGCTCGGGCGGGGCGGGGAGGAGGGTTTCGATGGTGATGGTGGGCATTTGTTTTGAGATGAGCCTCACCCGGCGTCACGCCGGCGGTGCCGTTCCACTTGGAAGATTCACCACGCTGCGTCGGCAAGGCTCGGTGAATACAAGATGTCAGGCGCTGGCTTTCTCTGCGAATCCACTCAGAGAGTAGCCGACAACTAATTCGACTACGCTCCGAACCGCGTCGGAGCAGTTGCGGAATTCGATCAGGTCCAGGGCGCGCTCGCCGTACGTCTGCAAAGCCTCCCCGACGAGCGCATGAATGAACGACTGCGTCGCATACTTGACCGCGGAAAAGTCCAGTACGACATTGTCCCCTTTTGAGACGGTGGGTAGGACTTGTGACACCCGCAGCCGAATTGCATCGTCCTTGTTCTCGGCGAAACCATCGACACCGGACTCGATTCGGATTTCATTGCTCATGTGAATCTGATCTTTCCTGCCGCGGACTTCCGATTCGGCATCTGTTTGAAAATCCATTGGAAGAAGTTCTCGTAGTGCGCAATCGTCTCTGTTCGAATTTCAACGCTCACGACGGTACCAAGCCATGGAGAAGGGAATGACCATCGGTCTCCGCGTGGATCATCGTAGGGATCTGGATACAGTTGCATCATGTCGTCTTCCGAAAGAGCCCGCCTCAGGCGATAGGCAGCATGACCAGAATACAGCAGGAAGTAACCGCCTGTGCCCTTTGCGATCGACCGCGTAATGTAAAGACCCGCGCCAGCGTTGTTTGGAGTGCCATAGGTCGATGGTTGCGCACCCGTTACACCCGGTTGCATCGCGAGCCCGATACCGATTGAGTCATTGCCAACTGTCTCGGGATGAGCTCGAGCCAAATGACTCGGTATCCCCTGGCCGCAGTCGGCTACCGCTATTGTGACCCTGTGGGTTCCTTTGTCTGCGAATCGATGCGCAGCAACAAAGGCTCCGTCCGGCGAATTTGCATGTTCGAGCACATTGCGGAGAAGCTCGCTGATGCAAAACCGAACAGCGGCGAGGCTATCGGGATCGTCGTCCAAGTGAAGCATCGCAGAGATGTTCGCGATTGCCGCTGTGGAATCCTCCTGCGTTCTCACTTGAGTCACAGGAAGGAACCTTCCCGATTCTTCGTACTCCCTGATGCCCGTGTCGAACTCGACACCAAGCTGGTAGAAAAGCTTCATCCGAGCCGCATAGGCAGCATGCTTGCCCAGATTCTCCACTCTTAGCGGATATCCCTCACGGCGGCACCAGGCACCCCATGCCGCGATCATGGTGAGCGCCAAAGGCTCTAGATGGGCCCATTTGGGATGAAAGCGGAGAACGGCGTTGCCTTGAGCGTCGAAGAAGTTGTTCTGCGCGATGAAGGACTTCGCTGCGTGTAGATTCGCATTCGTTGGTACGATGAAGGAAGGCATCCCTTGGAGAGAATACATCGGCTCAGCACCACTTTCGCCTCGGCCAGAGGTTTCCAGAGCGGCAAGGATCGATGCGACGGCGGGGACTGGACCCCTTGAACGCGGATAGCGAACGACGGAAGCGCTCATAGCCGAGAGTCGGTCGCGCGCGCTTCGTCGTCGTGTTTGGCGAACGTGTGGCAGGATTAGCACCCCATGCACATCCGAGTCGGTACCAGCGGCTACAGCTACAAAGAGTGGAAGGGGACGTTCTATCCGGACGATCTGCAGGCGGCGAAGATGCTGCCTTACTACGGCGAGAGGTTTGATTCGGTCGAGATCAACAACACGTTCTACCGGATGCCGGACGCGAAGATGGTGGCGAAGTGGGGGGAGCAGGTGCCGGATGGGTTCACGTTCGTGTTGAAGGCGCCGCAACGGATCACGCATCAGAAGCGACTCGTCGGTGCGGGGGACGATCTCCGGCAATTGTTCGAAGCGGGGGAAGTGCTTGGATCGAAGCTCGGTCCGGTTCTCTTTCAGCTTCCGCCGTTTTCGCGGAAGGATGCGCTCAAGTTGCGCGAGTTCGTCGCCATCCTGCCGCCCGATCGGCGAGTGGCGTTCGAGTTCCGGCACGACTCCTGGTTCGACGAGGAGATCTACGCCATCCTCCGCGGGCGCGACATCGCGCTCTGCGCTGCAGACACAGACGAAGTGACCGATCCGGACGCGCTCGTCGTCCCCACCGCTTCGTGGGGCTACATGCGTTTGCGACGCACCGAGTACGCGCCGGGCCAGCTCACCGCCTGGGCGCAGCGTGTCGAGAAACAGGCCTGGAGCGACGCCTACGTGTTCTTCAAACATGAGGATGAGGGGAAGGGGCCGCGCTTCGCGGTGGAGTTCCGCGCGCAGCTTCATTGACGGCGCGCCCGTTACGTCGTTACCCTTTGTGCTCGTGACACTCCTGCGTACCCTGATGGTGTTTTCGATGCTGACTGCGCTCAAGTACGTGAGCCGCATCTTCTTTCGATACGACATCAGTTGGGTTGGAGACGTGCCGCCGGATCCGTGGGGCCACCTTCGTCTCGTAGCCTTCCTCAACCACACCAGCCTCTACGAGCCCGTCTTCCTCGGCGGCGTTCCCAACAATTTCGTCTGGCGGCTCGCTGCGCATGGCGTCGTCCCTGCCGCGGAGAAGACGACCGGACGGCCGCTCGTCGGGATCATTTTCAAGTTCGTCGCGCATCACGTCGTCGCCATCACACGCGAGCGCGATCACACGTGGTTTCAGGTGTTGAACCGCGTCGACCCGAAGTCGATGGTGGTCATCGCTCCCGAAGGGCGCATGAAGCGTGCGAACGGTCTGGACGTGCATGGCAATCCGATGAGTGTGCGCGGCGGCATCGCGGACATTCTGCTGGCGGTGAAAGAAGGACGGATGCTGATCGCGTACAGCGGCGGTCTGCATCACGTGCAGGTGCCGGGCAAACTTCCGCGCGCGTTCAAGACGGTGCGGCTGCGGCTGGAAATCGTGGACATCGCCACGTACATCGCCGACATGCAACGCAACGGCGGCGCCGATCAGTTCAAGAAGAACGTGATGCAGGACCTCGACCGGCGGCGCGATTTCTATTGCCCGGACGAAGGGCTGCGGAAGACGGCGTAGAGTCCGGCGCCGATCACGGCTCGGCGATCGGAATCCTGGGGTCCTGCCGTGCCGGATACAGATAGAACAGCTCGTTCTGGCGCACGAAAGCGTTGCGGAGGAGGAAGACGTAGGGGCGCTGGCTCTTGTACGTCAGCAGAACCTCGGCTTTCGTCTGTTGCACGGCCGTCGACAGTCCGTAGGTTGCCCATGAGAAGCCCTTCATTCGCGCCGGCGGGAGGATGGCACGGCGCGGAGTCTTCATGAAGGCGGTGTGAATCCGGCTGCGGGCGGTGTGGACGAGGTAGCCGAGGCGCGACGGATGGAGGTGCAACGCTTCCAGCGCGGCGTCGGTGATCGCGGCGGCGGCGCTGTGATCGGAGTGGTGATCGAACGGAACCGGTGCAATCACCGTGGTGGGCTTGACGATGGTCACGACCTTCATGAGATCGCGCATCATGCTTTCGTAGTTGTAATCGGCCCGAGGGGTGACCGCGTCGGCGTAGGGCACACTGTTCTCGTGTGTCGCCTTGGAGCGGATGATGGCGCTGGGGTTATCGACCATCGTGCGAAGGCCGCGGTCGGGATATCCGAGCACGAAATAGTGATCGCGTGGGACGCCGAGGAGATGCATGGCCATGCCGGCTTCTCGGATGCGTTCGTTGCCGATGCCGAGGAAGTTCGACGCGGTCGGCTCGAGCGTTTTGAACATCAGCCGGGCCGCGAAGCGGTTGCAGTCGCCGGCGGTGAGAAAGACGACGTAAACATCGGCGCCGTTGGCGATGGCGTCGATGGCATAACCGCCCGCTCCGATCGATTCGTCGTCGATGTGGGGGGCGACGATGAGGATACGGTCCGTCTTGCCTGCCGTGTGGAGGGTGGGGTACCGCTGGATTTTCGCGCCGTTGGTGCGCGCAGGATTGAGCAGGAGCATCGTGGCGAGGATCGTCAGATCGAGAAACATCGCAGTCGCGGGCGGGTAACCGAGGAGGATTATACGGAATTCTTCAGAACTCGTACCGCAGCTCCACGGTCACGGACCGGCCGTCGGTGTTGGGGCTGGCGCCGGATTGCTGGGCAGCGGGACGGTCACCGGTGACTTGCGCGAACTCTGTGCCGAGGCGGACGTTGGGCTTGAGGTCGTGCATCCACGCCAGGACCCACGAGTGGCCGTGCTCCGTATTGTTTTCGGCGACGTGGTCGCGGTCCTTGGTCGAGAACGTGTCGAAGCGGAGCGAGAAGCGGTCGTTGGCTCGTTTCCAGGAGCCGAGGAGATACCAGGTGGCAAAGTCGGCCTGCACGAAATGCGGCGCGTCTCCCATGCCGGTCGCCCCCCAGCAGTATTCGGCGGCGAGAGTGGCCGGCGATGTGAGACCGAGTTGCGCGCCGGCGATGTTGAAGTGCGTCTGCCACGCGTACTCGCCGCGATACTCGTCGCGCTCGCCGCGGTTGTCGACGCGCGTGAGCTGGACCATGGCGCGCTCGGGGATTTGCATCCGCAGGCGTGCCGAGATCCCAGTGCGGCGGTCGAGATCGCGCTCGAAGGGCACGGTTCCATCCTGTCG
>DATLVW010000846.1:0-5816 GCA_035577085.1 Thermoanaerobaculia bacterium | reverse complement strand
CGTGTTCAGACCGTCGATGACGTACTCGTTCTCGGCGCCAGTGGAGCCGTAGACCGTCGTACCCGACGCGTCCGTCTTTGTGCCCGGTGAGATCTGGGCCACCGCCGTGAAATTACGGGCGACCGGAAGCGCCGCCATCGTCTCGCTGGTCACGTTCGTGCCGGTCGATGACGAGGTCACGTCGACGACAGGAGCCGCGCCGGTAACGGTGATCCGCTCCGAAGCTGCGGGGCTGATCGCCACTTCGAGGGTCACGGTGCTGCCCAGGCCGACGTGAACACCCTTCTCAGTTACGGTGTTGAACCCGGAAAGGCTCGCCACGACGGTGTAATCGCCCGGAGGCAGGAGGCTCAACCGGAAGTGCCCCCCGGCGTCGGTCGTTTCCACACGCGCGCCCTGAAGGTTCGGCGAGCGGGCTTCGACGGTCACGCCCGGAAGCGGCGTTCCCGCCTGAGCGACTGTGCCTACGATCGCACCGGTTGTCTGCGCAAATGCGCCGACCGCGACCAAGAGCACTATCGCTATCAGTAGTGCAACTCGAAACTTTTGTAAGAACATGTTTTCATTCTCCTAACCTGACGTATACAGCGGTTGGACTGCGATGCGTTATCCTGACCTGACGTAAGACTTGATCACACTCTGAGGCTGGCGTACCTCCGTAGATTTGACTGGCTGTGCTGATGGGACGGCGTGGACTGCTTTTCCGGGCTGCTGTACCTGAGAAGCGTGCATGCACGCTGCCGCCGGTGCTGACGGAGCCCAAGGCGGCGCGAGCGTAGTATTTTTAGGTGGTTAGCGCAAGCACCAGCTCGGTCTGGCAGCGTGGTCGCCTTCAATAAATCGGATTTTCGATCCGAATCGTTGGTGTCCTAACCAACTGCGATCGTGCAGAATGGCTCCGTGACCCTCCGCCGCGCCGGATGCCTGCTCGGGCTGATTCTTCTGACGACTTGCCGGGAACCGCAGCGTCACTTCAACGTTCTTTTTGTCACGCTCGATACGTTTCGCGCCGATCGCATCAACACCGCGACTCCCGCGCTTTCCCGGCTGGCTCGCGAAGGCGTTCACTTTGATGCCGCGGACTCGCCCGTACCACTCACCCTTCCAGCGCATGCCTCATTGCTGTCGGGTCTTCTGCCCCTGCATCACGGTCTTCGAAACAACGGCATCGGCACGTTCCCGGCGAACCGCGACACGCTTGCGACCCTGTTCAGCCGCTCGGGCTATCGAACCGGCGCGTTTGTCGGCTCCTTCATCCTCGATCACCGCTTCGGCCTCGATCGTGGATTCGAGCGCTACGACGATGAGATCGCCCGCGATTCGAGCGACGGCGGCGGCACGTTCGAGGCCGAGCGGCCCGCCGGCGTTGTGATCGACCGCGCTTTGAGCTGGTTGCGCCAGACCGATGCGCGTCCGTTCTTTGCCTGGGTCCATCTCTACGATGCGCACGCTCCGTACGCGCCGCCGTCGCCGTATCCGCAGACATACGACGGCGAGATCGCGTACGTCGACGCCCAGGTGGCGCGATTGCTGGCGGCGGTCGATCGGGGAAACACGATCATCGTGATTGCCGGCGATCACGGCGAATCCCTCGGCGCACACGGAGAGCTCACGCACGGCCTTCTGCTCTACGAACCGACGCTTCATGTCCCGATGATCGTTGCCGCGCCATCGCTGGCTGCACATGTGGTGCGGACCCCGGTGAGCACGACCGACATCGCGCCGACGATCGCGTCGCTGGCGGGGACGACATTCGCGAACGCCGTCGACGGACACGACCTCGCGGCCGATCTGCGCGCGGGACGGGAGCCGCGCGCCGAGGCCGTATACGGGGAGACGAAGTATCCGGCCACGTTCGGATGGAGCGAGCTGGCTTCGCTGCGCACAGGTACGGCGAAGTTGATCAGCGCGCCATCGCCGGAGCTTTACGATCTCGATCATGATCCCGGCGAGACCGTCAGCGTCTTGAGCACGCAGCGGCGCACATATCGCGATCTCACCGCGCACCTCGAGCAACTGCGCGCCACCAGCGTCGCCGCAGCACTTGCAACGATCGACGCGGAAACGCGAGCGAAGCTGGCCAGCCTCGGGTACGTAGCGCCCTCCGGCTCACAGAGCGTCACGCCGCGCGATCCAAAAGCAGCCGTGCAGCTCTTTCGTGCATTCGAAGAAGCAACTGCGTTGATCAACACGGGGCGTTCCGCCGCTGCGGTGTCTTCGCTCGAGCAGCTCGTGCGCGACGATCCGGGCAATCACGTGTTCCGCGAGACGCTGGCCCGTGCGCTTCGACAGACTGGCGATAAGCATCGTGCCATTGCGCTCTATCGCGAAGCGGTGGCTCTGGCACCGAATGATGCGGACGCCTGGTACAACCTTGCCGCAGCGCTGCAGGAAGCCGGCGATGATCGCGAGTCCGAGGTCGCGCTTGGCGAAGCTGCCAAACGCGATCCGGCCCGCCCCGAGGTTCATAACGTCCGCGGCACGGCGCTGGCGGAGCGCGGCGATCTTCAGGCGGCGGAAGGGGAGTTTCGCTCCGTGATCGCAGCAGACCCGCAGAACGGGCGTGCCTACAACAACCTCGGCAACGTGCTTCGCGCGATGAATCGCAACGAAGAGGCAGCGGAGGCATACCGAAAATCGATCGCGCTGGCACCCCGCTACGCAGATCCGCTCAACGGGCTCGGCGCGCTGCTGGTCGCTGGAGGACAGGCGCGCGAATCGCTGCCGTACTTCGATGCTGCTCTCCGTCTTGCGCCTGACTTCTTCGAAGCGGAACTGAATCGCGCCATCGCCTTGCAGGTAAGCGGCAACAAAGAAGAAGCGGCGGCCGCGCTGCGCCGGCTTCTTGCGCGGCTGCCATCGTCCGCCGCCTACGATCGGCAACGAATCGCCTGCAAAACATTGCTCCAGCGACTGTCATCAGACATGCGCCGGTAGCTCATCTTTGCGGTATATTTCAGTCAACGTTCAAATGTTGCGTTTACTTAGGAGGTAGACCGTGCGCTCTCGTTCCCTTCTCCTCGTTGCTTTCCTGATCCTGATACTCGTTCCCACCTTAATCTTTGCCCAGACGAACGCCGGATCGTTATCCGGACGCGTCACCGATGCGAGTGGCGCCGGGCTCCCAGGCGTGACCGTTACGGCGACGAACAGCGCCACCGGTTTCAACCGAAGCGTGGTCACGGAGTCGGACGGCTCCTATCGCTTCCAGTCGCTTCCGGTCGGAACGTACGAAGTCACCGCCGACCTGGCCGGCTTCGGCGCCGTGACGACACGAAACGTTGAGATCAACGTGTCGACCGACCGCGCGCTGAACGTTACGCTGAAGCAGGCCACGGTGAAGGAACAGATCACCGTCACCGCTTCCTCGCCGTTGATCGAGACGACTCCTGCCATTGGTACGGTCGTCAGCCAGCGCGAGATTGCGAACCTTCCGCTCAACGGACGTCAGTTCGCGAACCTTGGATCGCTCGCGCCGGGAACGACGCTCTCCGTCAATAGCGATCCGACCAAGCCGGGACAGCTCACCATCGCCCTCGCTGGTGGCAGCGGCCGCAACGTCAACTTCCTCGTCGATGGCGGCGACAACACCGACGACACGATCGGCGGTGCGCTGCAGAACTACAACATCGAAGCGGTTCAGGAGTTCAACATCCAGACGCAGCAATACAAAGCTGAATATGGCCGCACCACGGGAGGCGTTTTGACCGTGGTCACGAAATCCGGAACGAACGATTTCGAGGGAAGCGCCTACGAGTTTTACCGCGACAAGAGCCTCAATGAGAAAACCGAGACCGAGAAACTGAACGGCAGCGCCAAGTCGCCGTACAAACGCGATCAGTACGGTGCGTCCATTGGTGGTCCGATCGTCAAGGATATGATCCACTTCTTCGCGACCGCCGAACGGCTCGAGCGCCCGACCAGCTACGTGATTGACACAAAAGGGATCTACCCTAGCTTCGATGGGCAGGCTGTTCCGACGCCATTCAAGGACAACCTGCTGACCGCGAAGGTGAGCGCCGATCCGAGCCCTACGCAGTTCCTGCAGGTGCGCTACGGCTACCAGCGCAACTCCGACATCTACGGCGCCAGCCCGATCATTCTGCCGAGCGCGCTGGGAACGCTCACCAATGACTATCACTCCCTTCTGCTCGGCCACACGTGGCAGATCGGGTCGAACAAGGTCAACGACTTCATCTTCCAGGACACGCACTTCAAGAACGCCATCCTGGCCACGTCGAGCGACCCTGCCCTCATCTATCCCAGCGGTGTCAGCGTCGGGCAGAGCATCAACACGCCGCAGACGACCACACAGATCAAGCGGCAGTACAAGGACGACTTTGCATGGTCATCGACTCTCGGGTCGATGCGCAATGACTTCAAGGTCGGCGCCAACTACATCGATGAGCCGCTCCTCGGTGGCGATTTCTCCACAGGAACCTCGGGCCAGTACACACTGAAAAATGACGTTCAGGGTTCGCCTGTCCTCGACATCGCGATTTTCAGCGGTTTCGCCGGCTACAACACCCCCATCAAGCAGTACAACTATTACGCACAGGACGATATCTCCGTCAACTCGAAACTGACGCTCAACGTCGGTCTCCGCTACGACCTCTGGAAGGGGTTCGATCTCAACCAGACAGGGAACCCGATCTGGAAGACTCTCTCGACGCAGACAAAGTACAACGAGCCGTTCCTGAAGGCTTTCCAGGGCGGCAAAGGCGGGCAACTGAAGAATGATACGAACAACTGGGCGCCGCGCCTGGGCTTCACCTACGACGTGAATGGCGACTCGAAAAACATCGTTCGCGGCGGTGCCGGCCGTTACTACGACTTCCCGTACACAAATGCCACGATCCTCTTTCCTGCTGTCGCCATCCAGTCGACGTACGGACAGAGCTACTCGAACCACGACGCCAACGGCATCAAGAACGCCAACGGCAGCTTCTTCCAGCCCGGTCAGCCTCTGCCGCCGAATCAGCAGAGTGGCGGAACCGCAGTCCCCAATCCCAACGAGATTGCCTCGCCGACGCTGGCTACTCCGTACTCCGATCAGGTGTCTCTCGGATATTCGTGGCAGGTCAATCCATGGCTCGGTCTGAATATCGACGGGTCGCACATCAGCTACAAGGACATCCCGTTCCGATTCCGCGGCAACCCGCTCGATCCGACGACAGCGAACATAGGCGGCTGCCCAGCCGCCGGATGCCGCCGCTTCGCGGCCTTCGGCAGCTTCCGCATCTGGGACGGGCAGGGCTTTGCAAAGTACAACGGCGTGAACATCGGTGGCCACGCGCGGCTGGGAACGCAGTTCGAGCTGCAGGGCTTCTACACGTACTCGCACACGACCGGCAACGTGCTGGCCGGTGCCGATGAGTTCCGAATTACCGATGCCGGTCACCAGGGCGATTTGCGCAGCGTGCGCGATCAGAGCATCGACCCGTACGATCCTCTCTGCGATGCTTGCACGGGGCCTCTCAATACGGATCAGAAGCATCGCGTTACGCTCAGTGGCCTCTACAAAGCGCCGCTCGGAATCAACGCCTCCGGCATCTTCCGCTATCACTCCGGCACCCCCTACACTGATTGGAACGGAGCGGATGACGTTAGTTGCGGTCCGGATAAGCCGAACTGCAAGGATGGGTATGCGTTCGATCTCGCGCCGGGTGTTACTCACGTGAACTCATTGCGCGGCGCCTCGTTCTCGCAGTTCGATATTCGGATCTCAAAAGAGTTCAAGGTCTACCGCAGTTACGGTGTCGAGGTGATCGGTGAAGTGTTCAACCTCTTGAATTCGAAGAATGCAACCGGGTTCG
>DATLVW010000845.1:0-5110 GCA_035577085.1 Thermoanaerobaculia bacterium | reverse complement strand
GAGGGACGCTCATCCTTTGCCAGCTACGTGGCCATCGTGGTCCGCCGGCTCTTCCTCGACCAGAAGCGCTCGGAGGGTCGTTGGTATCCCTCGGCGGAAGCGACGCGGCAGGGTGACGCCGCAATCACCCTCGAGCGCCTGATTCACCACGACCGGCGGCCGCTCAGCGAAGCGTTGAGCATCGCGAGGGAGCAACATCCCGAGGCCGATATCGCGCAGCTCGAAGCCGCCGCGGCGTCGCTCCCCGAACGCGCACCGCGCCCGCGGCTCGTGCCCGTCATCGATGGCGATGAGGATCGATTCGCGAGCTCGTCGTCCGCCGATGACCGCGTTCTGGCCGCTGATCTCAACCGCGCCTCGGATCGGACTTCTCACGCCGTCCAGGAAGCGCTCGCCGCGATGACGGCGCAGGACCGCGTCACCCTTCGTCTGCGGTTCTCCAAAGGCATGGCCATCTCCGACATCGCGCGCGCCCTCGGAGTGGCGCAACGCCCGCTCTATCGCCGCGTCGAGTCGATGCTCAAGGATCTCCGCGCGTCACTCGAGCGCGCCGGAATCGACGCCGCGGAAGCGGCCAATCTCGTCGCCTCCGCCGGCGATCGGCTCGATTTCGGTCTGCAATCGGGGAAAACCGACCTGGACCAGCCGTCCGAACAATCGGAGACGCAATGAGAAGCCCGTCCACGCACCTCGATCCCGAAACCCTCGCCGCGTTTGCGGAAGGCCAGCTCGACGCGGCAGGACGCAACGAAGTGATCGCACATCTCGATCAATGTGAGGAGTGCCTGAACGACGTCGCACTCGTGATGCCCTCGGCCGGCGCGGAATCAGAGAAGCGACGCTTTCTGCGTCCGACCTGGATCATTGCCATTGCCGCCGTAGTGGTTCTTGCCATCGCGCTTCCGGCGTTGCGGCATGCCATTCGTCCAAGCTCCCCAACGGACACCCTCGTAGCCCTGGCCCCACGCTCGGCGCGCCTTGTCGAGCCGCGCCTGACCGGCGGATTCCCCTGGGCCGGCTATCACGGCCCGATGCGCGCAACCGGCACCACTCCGGACGCGCAGCAACTCAAACTGGGCGGCGCCGCCGGAGATCTGATCGAGCGCGCCGAGCACGATCAGAGCGCCGAGGCGCAACACGCCGCCGGCGTAGCGATGGTGCTGGTCGAAAAACCGGACGAAGCAATCGCCAAACTGGAGACCGCCGCCCGCGCCTCGCACGACGCGAAGTCGTGGAGCGATCTTGCGGCCGCGCGCTACGCCACGGCATCGAAGCTCGGGCGCGCGTCGCTCTATCCCCAGGCGCTCGCCGCGGCTGACGCCGCGCTGCGAATCGATCCAAATCTTCCCGAGGCGCTCTTCAATCGCGCGCTCATCCTCGAGCGCCTCGGCTTAACGGACGAAGCGAAGCACGCCTGGCAGCGCTACCTCGAAGCCGACTCTTCATCAGAATGGGCTACCGAGGCGCGTTCGCGCATCGCGCAATTGCCGGCGACGACGCACGCATCGCAGTTCGAGCACGACCGCGCGCTCCTCGAGCGCGCCGCCGAGCACGGCGACACCGCCGCAGTGCGCCGATACGTCGATGCCTACCGGGAGAGCGCCCGGCGCTACGCTGATTATGTCTACCTCCACAATTGGGCCGAGGCGCTAAAGCGCAACGACATAACCGAAGCGGCGCGCTGGCTGACCATGGCGCGTCACGTTGGCGACGCGCTCGTCGCTATTTCCGGCGAGGCGCTGCTGCGCGACGCCGTGCGCGCCGTCGACGCAGCCACGCCCGGGCAGCAACGCGCGATCGCGGAGGCGCAAGTCCTCTATTACACAGGCCGCACCGCCTACAGCCGAGGGCAGCGTGACGCTGCGGTGCGTGATCTTCTTCGCGCGGCAGAGGGGTTCGAAGCGGCCCACGACCCGATGGCTCTTCAGGCTCGCTACTACGCGGCGGGCGCGCGATCGGCGGGAAATGACGCCGCCGGAGCGCGCGCTGACCTCGAGCGCGTACTGAGCATAGCCAACGCGCATCCCGAGTACATCAGCCTCGGGGGTCAGGTGCGGTGGGAGCTCGGGCGCGCGCTGAGCAATGATGACGACTGGCTGCGGGCCACAGTGGTGCTCGCCGAAGGGGCGGCGATGTTCCACCGCTGCGGTGAGCGCTCCAGTGAGGCATTCACCGAGACCATCCTCGCGTACGCCTATCGCGCTCTCGATCGCGATGATGACGCGTGGCTCGTGCGTCTGCAGTCGTTTACGGCGCTCAGCGCGGAGGGCGAGCGCGAATATCTGGCCACAAGTATTGCGGTGGCGACCTACGCCGAACTTGCGGTGGGTCATCGCGATGCCGCGCTTTCGCTGTCGGTGCTGGAAAGTTCCATCGCGCGTGGCGGAGCGCGTCCGCAGCTCGCGATCAAACCGCTCGTGAACCTCGCGCTGCTGCAATCACTGAGCGGCGACACGGCTGCCGCGCTACAGTCCGCGCGCGAGGCCGAAGGTCTGGCCAGGGCCGTTGTTGATCCGGAGTTGCGGGCCGGTTGGAGCGCACAGACAGACGTCGCGACTGGTGGGGCACTGGCGGGGTCGAGCCCTCGGGAGGCGATGGAGCCGCTGACACGGGCCATTGATTACTACACCACCCACGGTGCATCGGCCGGGTTGCCGCAGCCGCTTCTCCTCCGTTCGCGCTGCAGCGTGCGGAACGGAGACGCTCCGGCGGCGATGCGCGATCTCGAGCGCGGGATGACCATCGTGGAGAGCCATCCTGCACCCATACCGGGTGCCTCCGCCGGCGCCGGTATTCTCGACGCGGAACACGCCCTCTTCACCGACGCCATCCGCCTCAGCCTCGATCGCGGCGACAAAGCGAGCGCATTCGCGTTCGCCGAGAGGTCGCATGGAACTCCGACCACGATTCCCGAGTTGCAGCATCGCCTGGCCGGCACCGGCACGGCTGTGCTCGAGATCGTCGCGCTGCCCGGCGAGTTGGTGACGTTCGCCGTCGCCGAGAATGACGCAGTCGTCGTCCGCCGCCCGGCCACCATCGAGACGCTCGCGTCGCTGGCAGAGGAGAGCCTTTCCGAAACGGGGACCGTTGCCGCAGGCAAGCTCTATGATGAATTGATCCAGCCGGTCGATGCTGTCCTCGACCGCGCGCGCGAGGTAGTGATCGTCACCGACCCGCGCCTGGCCACCGTGCCGTACGCCGCGCTCTATGACTCCGTCCATCGCACATTCCTCGTTGATCGATTTGCCGTATCGGCCGCCTCGAGCGCCGGGTCGCTTGAGCCAGATGAAACGCGAACTGCCGCGCCCGCGCTCGCCGCCATCGCACTGCCGAGCGGCGGCGCGGATTCGAGAGGGCTGCCGGACGCGGAGAACGAAGTGCGCGACGTTGTTGGGCTCTACGCGCGTGCGACGTCGATCCCCGCGGCCGCGGCAAGGTTCGCGCAGTTCCGGGCGGCAGCCGCCGGCGCGGACATCGTACACATCGCTGGCCACACCGAGCGCCAGCCGGGCGGCGGCGAACAGGCCCTGTTGTTCGTCGGCGCATCCGGAAAGCTCGAGCGTGTCTCATGGAAGACGATCGTCGCATCGCCGGCGCCGAATCGCGGCGTCGTGGTGCTTGCCGCGTGCGAGACGCTCCGCCCCCCTTCCTCCTCTGCCACGCGAGCGCTCAGCCTCGGCGCGGCGTTCTCGGCCGCGGGAGCGAGCGACGTAATCGGCACGCTGACCCCGATCGGCGACCGCGACGCACGGCCTCTCTTTGGCGCCCTGCACCGCCGTCTGGCGGCAGGAGAGCGCCCTGCCGACGCGCTCCGCGCCGTGCAGCAGGAAGCCATCACCATGGAGAAGACCAGCGGCGGCCGCCGGGCTTGGCGTGCCATCGCCTTATTGACAAGGCGCATCCCCGCGCCGCCACACAGAAAGGAGTTGCTATCATGGGTACGTTGACCATCACCTTCTCAGGTATCTGCACGCATTTCCACGACTGCCTCCCATGGGATCAACCCGGCCCAAAGATTCCGATGCGGTCGGTGCTTCCAAATGCATCGGGCAGCACAACGGGCGGCTTCTTCGGTCTGGTCTCGGTGCTGAAGCCTCCTTTTCAAGACATATACGTCGTAATGCCACACACAGCAACGGCTGCCAACGCCGCGACAAATCCCACCCTGAGCAGCGTCCTCACTGGCGCCAAGTTGGAGGTGCTCCGTGTGGACGAGAGGCAACCACGCTTCTCTCTCGACGGCGACGGGTATCATCTCTCCAACTATGTTGATGCCATTGAGCCGTCGCCGAGCCTCCTTCAAGACGCGGCGTGTTACGTCGACTTTTTCTATGGGACGGGCGTGGTAAAGGGAACGAAGGGTGACCCGAAGTCGTCTCTTACGACTGTCGTTACAATAGAGACCCATGATGATGTGCCGCAAGTCCAGTTCTCACCGTTTTCGGGAGATCCTTTCGTGTGGGAAACCAACCAACTGTTCGTGGCCAACCAGGACGTCCACGTCACCCCGCCGGAGTACAAGTACTTCGACTTCCTGGGAAACTATCTCACGACCTCTTCCGGCATCCCGGGGGTTTTGACGCAGCCCACTCCCGGCATGACTGACACTCCCAAGCCACTGACACCGCTATTGCTCGCAGACAGATTGAGAGATCTGAGCGACGCGATACGGCGGCTCGGCCCGAACTTCACAGTCTCCCCCCCCAAATGGTACGTGCCTCTCGATGAATCATGCTCGGACAGTCACGTCCCATGAGGGAGTTTTTCGCAAACGAGATGGTGGCGCTATGCGGCGAGCGAGACCGAGTTCATGAACGCGGCTGGCTCGCCCTGTTGACCAGGCGCATTTCCACCCTCACAGAAGGGAGTTACTGTCGTGGCTGAATTGTTTGAATTGAACATCACCTTCGCTGGCATCATCACCCATCTCGACGGCATCGTACCCGGCGTCCCGATGCGGGCGGTTGTGCCGAACGCCTTATCGGTTCGTTTCGGCGAGATCTGGATACCCGATCCCCTCACTCCGCAGCTTCGTAGAAAAGAGTACTACCTCATGCCTCACGTGGCGTATATCAGCGACGCGAGTGGTACTGCCCGGCCATGCGGACTC
>DATLVW010000844.1:0-2428 GCA_035577085.1 Thermoanaerobaculia bacterium | reverse complement strand
ACGCACTTCTAGGAGACGACGATGAACAGCACCTTAGTCGTGAAGTCGCTCAATCAGTACCTGACGTTCTTCCTGGCAGGAGAGGAGTACGCGCTCTCGATCCTGCAGGTCACAGACATCATCGAATGCGGCGTCGTCACGCGGGTCCCGGGCACACCGCCCTGGATCCGCGGCGTCCACAACCTGCGCGGAACGGTCGTGCCGGTGATCGATCTGGCCATCAAGTTCGGCCTGCCGCCGACCGAGATCACGCGCAGAACGTGCGTCGTGATCGTCGAGCTGCACGTCGACGACGAAGCGCTGGTCATGGGTGTGATGACCGACTCCGTACACCAGGTCGTCGAGCTCGGGCCCGATCAGATCCAGGCGGCGCCGGCGTTCGGTCCGCGCGTTCGCGTCGACTGCGTCCTCGGCATGGCCACCAGCAACGGCAAGTTCGTCGTGATCCTCGACATCGACAAAATCCTCGCGTCCGAGGAGATTCTGACCGCGGTTACCGCGGCGATCGAGGATCAGCCTTCAAACGGATCTGCCGGCCTTTCGACAAGCGCCCACGTTTCTGTCGAGTAGAACATCATGATCGAGCCAAACGCCATCCGCCCGTTGTCCGACCGCGAATTCCGGTCGCTGCAGGAGCTCATCTATCGCGAGGCCGGGATTCATCTGTCCGAGGCGAAGAAAGCGCTCGTCAGCGGTCGGCTGACGCGGCGGCTGCGCGCTCTCGGTCTCGACAATTTCAAGGACTACTACGAACAGGTCGAGGCGAATGCTGACGAGCGCACGGCCATGCTCGATTGCATCTCGACCAACGAGACGCGCTTTTTTCGCGAGCCGAAGCAGTTCGAGTTTCTCGAAGCGACGGTGTTGCCGCACTGGCGTGCCCTCGGCGACGCCGGCACGATCCCGAAGAAGATCCGCGTCTGGAGCGCGGCCTGCTCCAGCGGCGAAGAGCCGTACACTCTGGCCATGGTCCTCGGCACACACTTTCCCGACAGCGACGGATGGTCCGTCGAGATCCTGGCCTCGGACCTGTCCACTCGCGTTCTCTCGGCCGCCCGCGAAGGCGTCTGGCCGATCGAGCGCAGCAACGACATCCCCGAACGTTTCAGGAAAGCGTGGATGCTGCGCGGGATCCGCAGCGAAGAAGGCCGCATGCGCGCCCATCCGCGGCTAAAATCGATGATCGAGTTTCGGCGCATCAATCTCAACGACCGCAACTACGCAATCCGCGAATCCTTCGATCTGATCTTCTGCCGCAACGTTCTCATCTACTTCAACCGCGAGTCGAAAACCGACGTCATCAATCGTCTGACGCAGCATCTGTCACCAACCGGACTTCTGTTCCTGGGTCATGCAGAGAGTCTGACCGGCACCACTCACTCTTTGGAGCACGCCGGCCCAACCGCCTATCGCCGATCGCAGCGCCAGCAGCCGGCGCAGTAAAGAAAAGGAGCTTCCATGCGAGCGTTCAATCCGTTTCTCAAGCCACTGGCCTGCATCATCGCGATTCTCAGCAGCATCGCCGTCAGCGCACAGACGCCACCGGCGCCACCGCCACCGGCACCGGCATCGGCCGACACGCCATCGATCAAAATCGGTGCGACGCTTTTCGCCGACTACACATACATCGCCTCTCCTGCTTCGAAAGACAGCGACGGCAACACCATTCATCCGGACTCATTCAACGTCAGCCGTGCCTATCTGAACGTGACCGGCCAGCTCAATCACTACCTCTCCTTCCGCATCACGCCCGACATTGCGCGCGAAACCGGCAGCGGCAGCTCGCTCAACGGCTCGCAGACGTTTCGGCTGAAATACGGCTACGCGCAGTTGAATCTCGACGACTGGACGACGAAGGGCTCGTGGGTGCGCCTCGGCGTGCAGCAGACGCCGCTCCTCGACTACACGGAATCGATCTACCGCTACCGCTTTCAGGGCACGATGCTCATCGAGCGCGAGGGATTCGTCACGTCGTCGGACGCCGGACTCTCCGGTCATTACAACTTCGCCGGCGACTACGGAGACATTCACGCCGGGATCTACAACGGCGAGGGTTACAGCAAGGCGGAGACGAACGACCAGAAGGCCCTGCAGATTCGCGCCACCGTACGCCCGTTGCCGCGCTCAACGCTTGGAAAAGGGCTGCGCGTCACCGGCTTCTATGACGACGACAACTATGTCAAAGGAGACGCACGGCGGCGCTTTTTGCAGCAGGTGACGTATGAGCACACGCGCTTCACGGCCGGCTTCGAACACCTCACGACGAAGGACCGCACCTCGGCTGCTGGCCGCGAGATCAGTGGAAACGGCTGGTCGGTGTGGCTCAATCCCCGTCTGACCAAAGGTTGGGAACTGCTGTTGCGGCATGACGAGATGAAGCCCGATTCGTCCACGGCCCAGCAACGCCGCCGGAACATCGCCGGTGTGG
>DATLVW010000843.1:0-8635 GCA_035577085.1 Thermoanaerobaculia bacterium | reverse complement strand
CAGGTGGCGTGGTTGTCGCCGCAGATACCGCAAATGCGGCTCGTAATGAAATGGGCGTCGCGCGGGTCCTTCCCCTTCATGAAAATGCTGTAGCCGCGGAAGATGGAGGAGGTGCTGTAACACTCGGCCACCTGCCGGTTCGCAAAATCGATCTTGGTGAAGATGCCAAGGCTGCCGACGATCCGTGTGATCGGATCCCAATTCATCTCCACCAGATTGCGCTTGCCGGTTTTCGATTCGCGCTTGACCTCTGTGAGAGTCGTCATGGTCGTCTCCTTTTTCTCAGTACGCCTGTGGGGAGTGGCCGGTGGTGAGCCTGCTGCCCTTATAACGCCATTTCGGCTCTTTGTTGACCGTGGTATTCGTGATCGCGCGAAGCTTTCGGATGATTCTTCCGTAGACGGGAATGACAAACGCGGAGATGCGCGCGCCAGGCGGCTCGTCCATGAAGGGCATGAACTTATCGGGGAAGCCGGGCATCGTGCAGCCGATACAGATGCCGCCGACGTTCGGGCAGCCGCCGATGCCGCGCATCCATCCCCGCTTGGTGACGTTGCAATTGACGACCGGGCCCCAGCATCCGAGCTTCACGAGGCAGCGCGACGATCCGTACTCCGGCGCAAAGTCGCCCTGCTCGTAATACGACCCGCGGTCACATCCTTCGTGAACTGTTTTGCCGAACAGCCAGGTCGGACGGAGTTGATCGTCGAGTGGAATCGTCGGCGCCAATCCCGCCGCTTGATAGAGAAGGTAGAGGAGCGTCTCCATGAAATTGTCCGGCTGGACAGGACAACCGGGCACATTGATGACGGGCAGCCCGGCTTTCGACTTCCAGTTCCAGCCGAGGTAATCGGCAAGGCCCATGCAGCCGGTGGGGTTGCCAGCCATAGCGTGAATGCCGCCGTACGTGGCGCACGTACCCGCGCCGACGACCGCGAGTGCTTTCGGGGCAAGGCGATCGATCCAGTCGGTGGTCTTGATCGGCTGGCCCGTCGCGGCATCGGTACCTTGCGCCGCCCAGTAGCCGGCCGGATCCTTGTGGACCTTCTCGTTGGGGATCGATCCTTCGACGACGAGCACGAATGGATCGAGCTTCCCCTTCTCCGCGTCATAGAAATGCTGCATGAAGTCGGAGCCGGTCTCGAAGGCGACAACCGGGTTGTGAAGATGCACTTTCGGGAGGCCGGGAATGGCGCCGAAGAGAACGTCTTCGATGCTTGGCTGCTCGGCGGCGGTGATGGATACGGTATCGCCGTCACAGCCGAGTCCTGCGGTCATCCAGAGAATGTGGATGTCGGAAACCGCCGGCGGCCGGTTGCTCTGCATGGCAACGACTTTCGACATGGGTTTTCCTCCAGGGTCAGAGGGTTAACGGAGAGAGGATCAACGACGGTTGAATGACTCAAAGAACGGCGGCTTCGAAAAACGAAGCGAGATCAAATGTCGGTTCCAGGCGGTCTTTCTCTCAGCAGATACGCGGTAGTTGTTCGTTCCACAGTAAGTCGACTACGCGCGTTCCCCCTATGTCTGTCTTAAGAAGCACCAAGGTCAGTGGCGAAGCAACTACTGTTCCAATGACTCGCGCATCCGCGCCATGTTTCATCGTCCGCATTTTGGCGACGACCGCATCGGCCTTGACGGGGTCAACAATGGCAACGAGCTTCCCTTCATTGGCGACGTATAACGGATCGAGCCCGAGAATCTCGCACGCTCCGCGCACACTTTCGCGCACGGGAACGGCGGCCTCATCGATCTCGATCCCGACCTTGCTGCGCTGTGCGATCTCATTGAGCGTGGTGGCAACGCCGCCGCGCGTCGGATCGCGCAGACAATGAATGCCGCCAATCTCGAGCATGCCCTCGACGAGATCGTAAAGCGGCGCCGTATCGCTTTCAATATCGCTCTCGAACGTCAGATTCTCGCGTTGCGACAGAATGGCCATTCCGTGATCGCCGATATAGCCGCTGACAATGATCTTGTCGCCGGCTTTCGCGCCGCTCGCGGAAATAGTGACCGGCCGTTCGATGAGACCGACCCCAGCCGTGTTAATGAAGATCTTGTCGCCCTTCCCTCGATTAACGACTTTCGTATCACCTGTCACGAGCAGTACTCTCGCCTCCGCAGCAGCGGCACGCATCGAATCGACGATCCGCTGCAGCTCCTCCATCAGCAGCCCTTCCTCGAGGATGAAGGCAACTGAGAGATAAAGCGGCCGCGCGCCGCTCATGGCCAGATCGTTCACAGTGCCATTGACGGCAAGCCGGCCGATGTCCCCGCCCGGAAAGAAAATCGGTGTGACGACAAAGGAATCCGTCGTAAAGGCCAGGCGCGAACCGTTGACGTCGAACACTGCCTGATCGTCGAGCCGGTCGAGATACTCATTGCGAAATGCAGGCAGGAACATCGTCTCGATCAGCTCGGCGCTGAGCTTTCCGCCGCTGCCGTGCCCGAGGACGATCCGATCGTGGCGCGTGAGAGGGACCGGACAGGCTCCCAACATCGTTGCGTCGATGACTTGCTCGCTCATCAGATGACGTCCTCCTCTCCCAGCGCGACATGGGTGAGATCCCAGAGAATGTGCAGCAGCGCGACGTGGGACTCCTGAATGCGATGAATGCTGTAGCTCGGTACCGTAAAGCAGTACTCCGCCACCTCGGACAACCTGCCCCCGTCCTTGCCCGAAAACGCAATCGTCAGCAGCCCTTTCTCTTTCGCCGCCGCCATTGCGTAAATGAGATTCGGCGACTGGCCGCTGGTGGAAATGGCCAGCGCCATGTCGCCAGGCTGACCCCAGAGCTTGATCTGATCGACGAAGACACGCGCGAAATCCTCATCGTTCGAGATCGCCGTCACCAACGGCGTACCGCTGACGAGATCGATGACCGGAAGCGCGCGCCGTTTCTCAATGATGGGATGGTTGAACTCCAGCGCGACATGCTGCGCGTCGCAGGCGCTGCCGCCATTGCCCATGACGAGCAGGCGATGCCCGGCCTGGAAGCGCGCGGCCATGATCTGGCAAAGCTCACCGATCGTGTCGGCGTATTTGCCGAGGAACTTCTCCTTGACGTCGACCGACTCGCCGCACTTGCGCATCACGCTCGCGCGCCAGGAAGTCTCTCTGATCGTATCGGTCATGCTTCAGACCTGCGTCTCGACCGGGCGGGAAACCGGCGGCGGCTGTTTCTGCAGATGGCGTCCGTACGCGTAGTAAGCGGCGCACGCACCTTCCGACGAGACCATCGTCGCGCCGAGCGGCGTGCGCGGTGTGCAGAGCGTTCCGAACGCAGGGCAATCGTGCGGCTTACGGATTCCCTTCAGAATCTGGCCGCTGATACAGATGGCCGGCTCCTGCGTGTCGATCTCGCTGACCTGGAACAGGCGCTCCGCATCGTGATCGCGCAGTTCGTGACGAAGCTTGTAGCCGCTCTTCGGAATCGAGCCGACGCCGCGCCATTTGCGGTCGCAGATCTCGAACACGCGGAAGATGACGTCGCGCGCGGCAGCGTTGCCTTCGCGATCGAGCACACGCGCGTACTGATTCTCGACCTCGCTTCGGCCGTCTTCGAGCTGGCGGACCGTCATGCGTACGCCTTCGAGGATGTCGAGCGGCTCGAAACCGGTGACGACGATCGGCACGCGGAAGCGGGCGCTGAGCGCTTCGTACTCGCGATATCCCATCACCGTGCAAACGTGTCCCGGTCCCAGGAATCCCTGCACGCGATTCTGCGGCGACTGAAGAATCGCGGCAATGGACGGCGGTACGAGAACGTGCGAGACAAGGACGGAAACGTTCTTGACGCCTTCCTGGTGCGCGCGCCAAACCAGCATGGCATTCGCGGGCGCCGTGGTTTCGAAGCCGATGGCGAAGAAGACGACCTTCTTGTCAGGATTGGCCTTCGCGATGGCGAGACAATCAAGCGGCGAGTAAACGATGCGCACGTCCGCCCCTTCCGACTTGAGCGTGAAGAGATCGGCGCGCGAACCGGGTACGCGCAGCATGTCGCCGAACGAGCAGAAGATCACATCCGGCCGTGCGGCAATGGCGTGTGCCTTGTCGATCATCTCCAGCGACGTGACACAGACCGGACATCCGGGTCCGTGAACGAGCTCAATCCCGGGCGGCAGCAGATGATCGATTCCATGCTTGACGATCGAGTGCGTCTGCCCGCCGCAGACTTCCATGATCACCCACGGTTTCGTCTGCATGCGCTCGATGTCGCGGACGATGGCGCGGGCAAGCCGCCCATCCCGATACTCGTCCACGAACCTCATGACGCCGCCTCCTCGGGGTAACCAGCTTCCAACTCCTGAAGCTGATCGAGCTCCTCCAGAAGCGCGTACGTGCGCAAGGCCTCCTCTTCATCCACGCGGCTGAGAGCGAAGCCGACGTGCACCAGAACGTAATCGCCGACTTTGGCATCGGGCACGTAATCGAGGCACGCCTCGCGAACGATGCCGCCGAACTGCACGCGCGCCATCTTCAGATCCTGCTTCTCAAAGCACTCGACGACCTTGCCGGGGATGGCCAGACACATGCTCACGCTCCTGACGCAATTGATAATTGATTCGCGATCACTGCTTGCCCGAGCGAGATGCCGCCGTCGTTCGTTGGGACGCGGGAGTGCAGAAACAGCTCGAATCCTGAATTGCGCAACAAGCGCGCGGTTCGCTCGAGCAGAACGAAGTTCTGGAACGTTCCGCCGCTCAGGCAGACTCGGTTGATGCCGTCGCGGAGACGAATCCGGCCGCAGAGATCGGCGATGACTTCTGCAAGCGTCGCGTGGAATCGCGAGGCAATGCGCGTCGTCGGGGTTCCCCGCAGTACCTCGTCCACGATCTCCGCGATCATCGGACGGACATCAATTTCCATTGGATCCGTTAGGGCGATGACGAACGGATAGGCATCGGCATCGTCAGGCTCGCCTGCCGCCAGCATCTCCAGGTCGATCGCAGCCTGCGCTTCGAATGAGATCGCGTGACGGACGCCGATGATCGACGCCACTGCATCAAAGAGGCGCCCGCACGATGAGGTCGGAATGGTGTTGAGGCCCCGTGCCAACATCGCCTCCACGATCGCAACGCTGCTCCTCGGCACCTCATCGAACAGAGCCAGTTTTCGCGCAGCACCTGCAACGGACGCATCGCGAAGGTAACTGAGCGCAGAACGCCACGGCTGACGAACCGCGGCGTCGCCGCCTGCAAGCGGCACATAGCGAAGGTGCGCCCGCCGCTCGAACGCGCTGAAGTCCGCGACCAGAAACTCGCTGCCCCAGATCGCGCCGTCGGTACCGTAGCCGGTTCCATCCATGGCCACGCCGATCACGCGGCCGCGGATTCCGTTGTCGGCCATGCAGCTGGCGATGTGCGCGTGATGGTGCTGCACGCCGACGCGCTCGACACCATCGAGCGAACAGGCGTAGCGAGTCGATGCATACAGCGGATGGAGATCGTGCGCCACGATGCGCGGCTCGATGCGGAAAAGCGTCTTCAGATTCGCGAGCGTATCCTCGAAGAACTGCATCGACTCGTAGCTGGAGAGATCGCCGATGTGCTGACTGACGATCGCCTGATGATCGCGCGTCAGGCAGAGCGTGTTCTTGAGCTCCGCGCCGCACGCCAGGATCTGCGCGACAGGGGCGCCGAGGTCGATGGGGCGGGGGGCGTAGCCGCGGGAACGCCGCAGCATGCGCGGCTGACCCTCGAACGTTCGCACGACGGAGTCATCGACGCGCATGTGAATGTCGCGGTTGTGCAGCAGAAGTGCGTCGGCGCGGCCTGCGAACTGGCGCAGCGCGTCGTCGTTGCTGGTGACGATCGGCTCTTCGCTGCGATTGCCGCTGGTCATCACGAGAGAGTCGAATGGCGCATCGCGGAAGAGCAGCTCGTGCAATGGCGTGTAAGGGAGCATCACGCCGAGGGTGCGATTATTGGGAGCCACACTCTGAGCGATCGCCGCATCGGCGCGGCGCTCCATGATCACGATCGGCTGCTCGATGCCGAGGAGCAGGGCGCGGTCGGCGTTCGATACAACACAAAGACGTTCGGCGGATGCCAGGTCGCGCGCCATCACCGCGAACGGCTTCTCGCTGCGGCGCTTCATCGCACGAAGCCGCACGACAGCGTCGTCGTTGGCCGCATCGCAGGCAAGGTGGAAACCACCAACGCTGCGCAACGCCACGACTGCACCGCCGGCCAGGAGCGTTTGAACGCGTTCGATGACATCCATTGCATTGCGCGCGTCGAACGAGGTTGGGTCGTCGCCGCCCGCAACCAGCGCCAGCCCAGGACCGCAGTCAGGACATGCGTTCGGTTGCGCGTGAAAGCGGCGGTCTCCCGGATCCTCGTACTCGCCGAGACACCGCGCGCACATCGCGAACATGCGCATCGTCGTGGCCGGACGATCGTATGGAAGGCCCTGCGTGATCGTGTAGCGCGGTCCGCAATGCGTGCAGTTGATGAATGGATACCCGAAGCGGCGGTCCGAGGGATCGTGAAGCTCGCGGCGGCAGTCTGTGCAGAGGGCGACGTCCGGCGAGATCAGGCCGAGGGCGCTGTCGTCGGGCGTGCTGTCAACGATGGTGAACGCGGGAGTCTGCTGCGGAACAAGGTCCGAAACGGAGATCTCGACTACCTGCGCCAGCGGCGGCGGATGTCCGCGAATCGAATCGAGCAGCCGGTCGACCGAGGCGCCGCGTCCCTCCACTTCGATGACCACGCCGGACGCGGAGTTGCGCACGAAACCGCGAAGGTCGAGCGCGTGCGCGAGGTTGTGAACGAAGGGACGAAAGCCCACACCCTGCACGATGCCGCGAACGAGAATTCGCCGCCGGCAGGTTGGGGCGATGTTCGCGATGCTCGACATAGGCCAATGAGAAAATCGAGGAAACGGGGACTGCAAGATCTGTTCACAGCGTGCCGGGAGTGTGATTCGCAAGCGAGGGCGCCTGGGAGAATGACGGAGCCCAACCCCGGCTCTCTCGCGACGAGGACGTCGTCGACATCGGCCTGGGATTGGTTCGGGCCGGATCTCGTTCATCCACGCGCTGCTTGCCGGGCGCCGGCGGCGTCCTCTCGTCGATGATGGAGGCTGGCTGCTTTAACCGGCGACTTCTGGAAATTGCTGCCGGCTTTTTGCCGGCACCGTTCCGCGAACGTGATGCGAATCACAATTCCCGGCGAAGCCCGAACCTACGTTCCGTCGGGACCCCCACAACTGTTTTCGTAAGGAGTTGCGATGAAAAAGGCTAGCCCGGTCTTTCTCCCTGCATTGGCCCTTGTGATGTTCTTCCTCGTACCGACCGCCTTCGGCCAGAGCGCCAGTGGCGGCATCCACATCGTTACCGACGATGGCACTCGCAATATCGAGTTCGACGCAAAGGTCGACGCGAGTGGCAACGCTTCGGGCCAGATCAAATTTACCGGTCCGCTCTCGGTTCCTGATCAGGATGTCGATGGCGACGGCACCGGCGATCCGAGCGCGACGGCGTCCACTCTTTCTCTGCGCGTCGAAGTCGACTGCCTGAAAGTCGACGGCACCCGCGCCGTACTGGCGGGCCTGGTCAAGGAATCGAACGTGGGTGCCTATATCGGCCGCCGCATGCTGCTCACCGTCGAAGACGGCGGCGAAGGAGCGAATGCCCCGCCCGACCGCTACACATGGGGCCAGTACCGATCGAAGACCGCCACGTGGGTTGCGAGCGATGCGGAGTTGGACTTCGACCCGGGCGTCGGCCTGACATGGACCGCCACCGACTTCGAACGGACTGACGATGCAGGCATCCCCTCAAACACTCCGCCGGGAATCGACTGCAAGACCTTTTCCCTCTCGTCGTACGCCCTCGAAGAGGTGCCGCAGGGCAGCGGGAATGTTCAGGTCAGGCCATAAAGCTGTTTGAAGCAGAGATCAGAGACTAGAGATCAGAGACCAGAATTGCATCCAAGATTCCTGATCTCTGATCTCCGCTATCTCTGATCTCTGATCTCCGCTATCTCTGATCTCTGCTTCTCTGATCTCTCCACCTTACAATCGCCGCGTGGGCTCTTCCGTAGTCATCGATCGTGCGACAGTGGCCGGATCGAATGGCAATGCCATCGTGCGCGATGTCTCGCTGCGGATCGATCCGGGCGAATCGGTGGCGGTGATTGGCAGGAGTGGCGCGGGCAAGACCACGCTGCTCCGGCTTCTCAACGGACTGGCCTCGCCGAGTACCGGAACGGTCGTCATCGATGGCTTGCCGCTGGGTGAGCCGGGACTTGCCGAGCGGCGGCGACGGATCGGTACGATCCTGCAGGCGCCCGCGCTCTTTCCTCATCGGACGGTGCTCGAGAATGTGGCCACGGTTCCTCGCCTCCTGGGCTGGCCTGACGAGCGCATCCGGCAAGCGAGTGCGGCATTGCTCGAACGCCTGGACTTGCCCTTCGATCGTTTTGCCGGACGCTTCCCGCGTTCGCTCTCGGGAGGCGAACAGCAGCGCGTCGGGATCGCCCGCGCCATGGTCGCCGATCCGCCGCTGCTGCTCTGCGACGAGCCGTTCAGCGCGCTCGATCCGATCGTCCGCCGCGATCTTCAGGACACCTTCGTTGGGCTGCGCGATGGCGGCAGCGTCACGTTGCTGTTCGTCACGCACGATGTTGC
>DATLVW010000842.1:0-3010 GCA_035577085.1 Thermoanaerobaculia bacterium | reverse complement strand
CCCAGTTCGTCAGGCGGAGATCCGGTATGACGAAGGCGGCCTTATTCTCGCGTCCGCGAGTAATTTGATGTTCTTGCCTGCAAGTGAGTTGACCGTAGCCCTGAAAAGTCAAGATCCCGGAAGCGCTTCGTGTTTGGTGTCGGGATCGCGGAAGTGTAGCTCACCGCCCGACGTTCTTGGTTTCGGCTACGCCGAGGTAGGGAAACCCCTCCCTTCCGACACACCTTACATGAGGGCGCCTGATGATCCCGAATGTCGGTATCGATGACCTGACAAGCCGCATCTACGAGCGTCGGCCGCAAGAGACCGACGCTCCTCCGTCAGATACCGCCCCGTACGTCCTCTTCCTCGGCGACGGCTGCAGCGAAGCGGCCGGCGTGCCGAAGCTTCCTCAGATCGCCGCGCGCGCCATGCAGATGTTCGGGCTCGCGAAAACCGCAACTGGTTCGCCGCATGAGGAGCTCGTGGGCTCGTTCCTCGACACCATCACATCGATGAAGAAGGAACAGGTCGCGCGAATGATGCAGATGATCTTTGCGTCGATCCCGGTCCCCTCCTTCTACCAGCAGCTCGCGCAACTCGTACGGGAACGTTTCTTTCCGCTGATCATCACCACGAACTACGACACGCTGCTCGAGCAGGCGCTCGACTCCGTCGGGTTCCGCGCCTTCGACTACCGCGTCACGACCTTCGACGGCGTTACACCGATTTCGACCAGTACCGGCGGCGGCAGCGAGCTCGTACACATCGTCAAGCTCCACGGCGATCTCGCGCGGCAGGTCATCCACTTCACGCCGGAAGCCGTCGACAGTGCGCTCCGGTCCAGTCGCCAGTTCGTGAAGTCCGAGCTGCGAGGCGATCTGATCATGGTCGGTTTCAGCTTCGGGGACGAAGCGATCAACAGCTGGCTCTCGCACAGTCCAAGCCGCGAAGTGTGGTGGGTCGCGCCGAAACCGCCGGACAACCCTCAGGTCGTCTCGTCCTGGGCCCAGGAGTGGCACGAGATCAGCGGCACATTCGGGAATCCCTCGATCTTCTTCGCGCAGCTTTCGCTCCGATTGCTGCGGCTCACGCAGTTCCGGGTCCGCGGACAGGAGCGATCGATCTCGCAGACGCCGGATGATGAGTCGTTCTCCGCCGCGCTGCCGCAGGCGCCGGCGGAACTGGGGCTCGCCGACACATTGCAGGGCGAGATCCGCCGCGCGCAGAACGTGCTCTACGCACTCGAGCAGTCCGCACCGGTCGGACTCCGTCCTTCCGATGTCCAGGCCCAGATCGCGTATCAGAAAAAGCAGATGTCCGTGCTCGAGGAGAAGATGTGGTCGCTGGAGGACGTGAAGCCGGCGGTCATCGAAGTAGTCACGGAGATCCGCGACGACATCCTCAAAGCCGATCTGGACCAGAGCAACAATTTCCACATCGGCGATTCACTCCGGAAGTACCTGTTCGAGCAGGTCGATACGGTCAGCCACGAGATGACGAAGGAGAAGCCGGACCGCTTCCTGGTCTCTGCATCGCTCAGCGCAACACTCGCACTCGCCGACCGCGTTACCACCGACTACGGCAGCAGCATCATCCGCCCCAATAATCTGCGCCGGCTCGCGGAGTTCGCGCCGCTGGCTGCGGGAAGGGTGATCGTCTGATGCCGGTCGAGATCATCGTACTGCCACCGGGCACACCCGACGCACGGCCGCAGATGCTGCTCAATGGCGGCGGCATTTGGCGCGACGTCACACCGTCCGCCGGCGATGCGTTCAGCGCCAAAGAGTTTCGGAAGAAAGTCGAAACGGTACTGACGATTGCCATGCAGCAGGTCTCGCTCAACCAGCAGGTCAACGCGATGGCGCAGGGCTTTTCCAGTTCGTTCGCGCCGCTCTATCAGGAGCTGATGCCGATCGAAGTGCGCGTTGCGATCGCCAGCATGTTCGCGAATGAAGCGTCGCCCCTGCTCAGAATTCATCTCCATCCGAGTGCGGAGTGGATTCCGTGGGAGTTACTGCACGACGGGCAGGGATTCCTGGGCCTGCGAATGCAGGTCGTCCGCATGCCGGTCGTAACGCAGGCGGCGCGTATCGCCGGTCCGACGCAGCGCGACGTCCGTTCCGTGTACAACCTCCTGGGCAACGGCGCGTTAGATGCCGCCATCATCCCCGGCTGGGAAAACACGTTCGCGACGTTCAACCACGGCGGATGGGAGAAACGCTGCCCGAACGGCGGCGGACAGTTCGCTTCGCTCGATGAGTTCACCAGCGCCGCGGGTGCGGACATCATCCACATCACCTGTCACGGCGGTCTCCGCGACGATGAGAACCAGCCGTACTACTGGTCGCTCGATCCTGACGCGCCTCTCTACTTCAACTACCGCATCACCTCCGACACGCTGGCGATGCTGCAGTTCGACCGCTCGCTCGTATTCGGGAACGCCTGCTCGACCGCTAAGGGCGGAAAGGGCGTGCTGCATGGCTTCGGCGCGCTGTTCATGATGAAAGGCGCGCTGAATTTCATCGGTACGCTCGCTCCGATCACGCAGAAGACGTCGGTCGATTTCGCCACCGCGTTCTACGGCAACCTTCTCGATCCGGGAAAAAAGTTCACCATCGCCGACGCACTGCTTGAAACGAAGAAGAGCTTCATCGCGAACACCGCCGATCCCTCCTATCTGTTCTATTCGCTTTACGGACCGCCCGACATCCTCTACCGCGTGCCCTGATGCCCGACGATCTGGCAACCATCAAGCGGAAGCAGTACAACGCGCACCTTGCGGTGATGGCATTGCGCCGCACGATCTTCGAACGAGGCGCGAGCGCTCGCATCGACGAACTGATCAAAGCCGAAGAGCGGCTGGCGCAACTGAGTGAGGAGCGCGCCAGGGCTGAGAAGCAGAGTCTCGCCGCCAACGCCTCGCAGGCCGGCGGCAAGCTCCTTGGCGGGGCCACGACCGGGCTCGATGCGAAAGCGGAGCTGCGCCTGGAATACGTGCCAACCGCGCTCGTGCACCTCTTCGATTCGG
>DATLVW010000841.1:0-6547 GCA_035577085.1 Thermoanaerobaculia bacterium | reverse complement strand
AGCTCGGGGCCGGCATCGGCCGCCGAGACCGCGAAGCTCTGGAAAAACTGTCCGTACTTGTCGAGCTTGAACGTGCCCGGATGCTCCTTCTCGTAAATCACGTTCGGGCTCGTTCCCGCGGCCACCATCACGCTGCGCGCGGCAAGCTCGATTATGTTTCCGGAGTCTTTCCAGCGGCCGTCTTCGTTGATCTGTTTTTCGAAGAGGAGCGATTTCACGTGGCCGAATTCGTCGGCGATCGCTTCGACCGGCGAGAGGCTCTCGGCGTAAGCGATCCCTTCTTCGAATGCTTTGATCACCTCTTCGTGATTGAGACGGTAGGCCGGCGCGTCGCCGATCGATTTGCGATAGGCGATCGTCACGCCGCCCCAGGAGCGGACGAGCGGGATGAAGTTGGGCTTCTCGCCAACCGACGCAGCCCGCTCACGCTCGGCGCGGATGGCGCGACCGTGTTCGAGAAACTCATCGAGGATGATCAGTTCCTCTTTGTCGTAACCGCTGCGGACGGTCGTCTCGCCGATCTCGGAAGAGAGCGTCTCGTAGCGGCTGAGGGTCTTCTGCACCTGCAGCGGGTAGTAGGCGAAAAGCTCCGTCGCCGTGTCGATCGCGGTCAGGCCTCCGCCGATCACCAGCGCCGGCAGGCGCACCTGCAGGTTGGCCATGGCCGACTGTTTGCCGGCGCCGGTGAGCTGCAGCGCCATCAGGAAATCGCTCGCTTTGCGGATGCCGCGAATGAGGTTGTTCTTCATCCGCACGATGGTCGGAGTTCCGGCGCCGGCGGCGATGGCGATGTGATCGAATCCAAGTTTGTCGAAGGCGTCTTCGATCGTCAGCGTCCCGCCGAAGCGCACGCCGCCGTAGACGCGGATGTTGTTCTTGCGCTCCAGGGCGATGCGGATGACTTTGAGGAAGTTCTTGTCCCAGCGGACGGTGATGCCGTACTCCGACACGCCGCCGAAGCCCACCAGGATGCGCTCGTCGAGCTCCTCCCACAACGTCGTGTGAGCATCGCGGATCGGCTGACGCAGCCACTGTTGATCGATTGGCTCGATCTTCAGCGCATCGATGGCCACGACTCCGAAGCCTTCGTTGGCGAGGTAGTGCGCCAGCGTATAGCCGGCAGGTCCTAGACCGACGATTAGAACGTTCTTGCCGTTGTAGGGGAGCGCCATCGGCCGCCGCACGTTCAGCGGATTCCAGCGCGTCAGCAGCGAATAGATCTCGAAGCCCCACGGCAGCCAGAGCACGTCCGTCAGCGCGCCGGTCTCGATCTGCGGGATGTTCACCGGGTCCTGCTTCTGGAAGATGCACGACTTCATGCAGTCGTTGCAGATGCGGTGGCCGGTGCCGGGGCACATCGGGTTGTCGATCATGACGATGGCCAGCGCGGCGATGGAGTCGCCGTCTTTGCGCAGCGCGTTCATCTCGCCGATGCGCTCGTCGAGCGGGCAGCCCGCGAGCGGCACGCCGAGGGGATTGATCTTGACGCGTTCGTCCTTTTCGGCGAGACCCGTCTTGCAGGAGTCTTTCTTCCGCTCGTGGCAATAGATGCAGTAGTTGGCTTCGTCGGTGATCTCGCGCGAGGTCATGCGCGCATCGGTGAGCTTGAATCCGTCGCGGCGGCGGTATTTGTCGCTCGGGCCAACCACGGTGTTTTCGTCGACACGCTCCGTCTCGACGAGATGATCGAAGTTCATCGGCTTCGGCAAACGGAACGATGTCCACTCGTCGAAGCGTCCGGCCTTCCACTCCGCTGCCAGCCAGTCGACGAGGAGATCGCCGAGGGCATGCACGGCCGCCGCTTCCCTTGCAATCGCCTCGGGAGACTCGACCGACTGTTTGTAAACGATGGCTTCCGCGAACGCGCCGGATGTCCGCAGCTCGTCGCGCAACTGCCCGAGCGCGGCGCGCGTCTGCGGCGAAGGCGCAGGCGTCTTCGTGCCGCGCGGGTACTCGCGCTCGAAGTCGAGCAGGCGGTTGGCGGTGACGGCGATCGCGAACTCGAGGTCGTGCTCCTGACCATGCTCGTGTCCGGGGGCGATGGTGCGTACGAGGATGTCGATGGCACGCTGCGAATCGACGGCCGCGATGTCCTGAACCTTCGCCACCCTCTTGGTCACGAACTCTTTCTTGAACCGCGCCACCTCGGCATCCCGCTGCGTGCGCGCGATGACCGAAGCCGAATCCGTCTGGAAGAGCTGCTCCAGAAACGTCCCCAGCGGCCGGCTGACCGCGATCAGCAGCGCCGACTCTTCCGGCTTGGTCAGCCCCCCGCCGGCGATCCCGCTCTGCACGCCGACGCGATACGACTCGAAGCGCTGCAACAGGCCCGCGTCGCTCCGTTCCAGAAACCGGTCAAACGCCAGCGCCAGATCCTGCAAACGGCGGTTGTCGTACAGATGCGAGTACTCGAAGTCTTCAATTCCTAGTTTCACAATTCGCTCCAACACCAAAAATCTTCACTGTCATCCTCAGCCGTGGAAGGACACGAAGTGCCGAAGGACGGTCGAATGATCCCGTCCCTGAAAACAAGGTGAACGGTAGCAGCGGGACGGGCGCGCCTCGGAGGAGGAGGGTCACGAAGCGATGTGACGGCGGACACCGAGATTTCGCGCCACGCCGAACTGCTCAGCATCCATTAGGTCATCAGCTTCCGTCCGCTGGGAAGCTCGATGTAGGCGGCATCGTGGCGCTACTCTAGGAACTCAATCTGAACCTTCCGAATTTGGCACTAGCCACCCGACCACCGTCACCGGGTAAAGTCGCCACCTCGCTCATTCGTGCGGAGAGTCGTTCGCAAGTCCATTTCGGTCTCTGATCGCGCGGAACTCGGAGATCGCTATATCGCCGTACCGGATGGCCAGGTCAAAAAACTCACGGTATCCCGTCGCGATGAGTAGCTCATGGGGGATCGCCTCCTTGAACCGGGGATCAATGTGCTCTTCAAGCGGCAGTTTCGGGAGGGGCTCCTTGTTGAAGATACGGAAGTAAGACGTGAGGCTCATCATGATAAAGCCAAAGGGATCGTACCTTTCTTTCAAGTGAATGAATTCAGCCTTTTCCGATTCGGGAAGTTTAACAAACCAGTCTGGCGCTAGCGGCTCCGTGTAGGTCAGGAGCGGATCGAGTCGTTCTTCAATCATTGGAGAGAAGTATCTCTCTCGCCAAGTTTCCTCAAATGCCTCCTGAAACTGGTTCCAAGTAACAAGCTGAATATTCGTCAGCTCCGATGCGGCAAACGCCCCCGCCTGAAAGCCGTGCAAAGAAATGAAGTAGCCAACATTCGCCCCGATCTCTGCGATGACAGTTCTAAACGAGTGAATCGCCGTCTGAGGTACGGCCCTTTTCCAGTGCTTGCATTCGCAGAGAATCTCATAGCTACGCCCTTGCACAATCTCTTGCGCGTAGACATCGACTTCAACCCTGCCTCGCGCGGTCGTAATTCGCTTTTCTACCTCCACAATAAATCCGCACTCGGAGAGAATGCGTGCGACGGCGTTTTGAAGATCGCGCCAAGTGGCGGGACTCTTTGTCGTGATCATGATTGGTCCTGGCGGCGCTCATACCGGCCATCCCATCTGCCTTGTTTGCTGGCGCGGCGATGATTTCCGGTCATCAAGTGTGGATCATTAACCGGAAGCTACGCACCGCGGCGTATCGCAGCATCTCGATTGTGGTACAGATTGTAGAATGTGGCACTCAGCATCGGGTCCCCAGTTTGAACGCGGACCACTGAGTCGGTCAGCCTGTCTTTTAGTCGAAGATGACCGGGCTTTGGTTGTTCTAGAACGTACTCCATCTTATTCTCGAAGATCCGGTATAGCAACTCGGATACCTGTCCCTGAGTGTCCGTAACCATTGCACCTACTACAACACCTGTTTGAAACTCCACAAGCCGGCTGAGCGGATGAACGTCACGGTAGAAGCGACTACGCTGATCTTCGTCACAATAGAATATCACTGGCTTGCCGAGACTCAGTGCCATTGCAGCTTCCGCATCCTTGCCGTAACTCTCTTTCTCACCGGCGCAATAAACTAGAAGTTTGGCGCACTTTACCATCAGACATTCGATAATGCCTTTGTCCTCGTGACCTGCTGCGGCGCTTAATGTTGGGTCAAAGTATCGCAACTGCAATTCTTTTAGGCGAGAATCAGCGAAGATGGTTTCGCAAGTACTCGCCATCTTCCGGAAATCTTCGCGGCCGCGCATACTTGTAGCGACGTATACGTCCAAGTCGTCGGCCATCGACAAGTAATATCGGGTGTTCTCTAGCGCTGCGTCCCGTGCCTTAAAGAAGCGCGCGACTAGTGGGACAAGTTTAGCGTCCAAGTCGTCAGACGTAAAGATTTCTTCGTCGAGCAGTTCTGTCGCGGAAAACTCAAATTCGCTTTGGCGTTGACCGTATGTTGGTGGCTTCATCTGCAACAAATCTCTAAGCTTGATTTTGCCCCCGCCAGCCTTGTGATGCTGACCTAGCGCGGCGGCTAGAAAGTGTTTTAGATCGCCGGATCCAGAAGGATCGTCGCCGTACGACTTGCAAGCCATTTCCGAGATCAGATAGCGGTCGTCTTTTGGGATCGGGCTTAGAGGGAGAGCCGGCCCGCGTTCTTTAATTCGACTGGTGTCGAACCGCCGACTTGCGAAGAACTCGATCAACTCGCTCTTCGTTAGGCTTCGTAACCGCCGATAGGCGGTCCGGACGTTTCCAAAGTAGAGGAGGCTATCAACGAACAGCCGATGCAGCCCCCATTTAAGATGCTCAAGAGAAAGAATCATCGAGTTGTGTTGAACCCATTTCTTGCTGAAGCCAGGAAGCAACCCAACTGGATATGGATGGTCGAGCGGATCTTCGAGCCAGTAATACCTAAAGAAATCGTCGGACACGGGTGATTCTTTGCCGAAGACCAGCAATTGATTGAGCTGTACCGCGCTTAGGGGTTCAAGGTCCAAGCGTCCGAGGCGCTCAAAAATGCGAGAGTCGGAATCTGGAGTGATCCAACCTCCGATTCCTTCGCCGCCCAGCGAGAACAACTTCATTTCCCGAAGAATTTGTTCAGTGTCCACTCAATGGCCTCGTTCAGTAAAAAAGTCGGATAAGACTACTCTGGGTGTGCATGAATATGCAAATTTTGCGGCCTCCAACTATTGTCATGCTAGACCGCTAACAATTGGTTCCTCTTTCGAGGTTTCGGTCGTGACTGCGACGATTGCGCGGGCGCCTGGGTCGCAGCAGCAGCCGCTTGTGGCGACGGATGGCCGAGATTTCCTTGACGGTTGGCTCGACGGGCGCGGAGGCACCGCATCGATCCCCGCTCAAGCCGCGAGACGCGCGAGCAGCTCATCGCGTGTGATCTCGAGATGGGCCGCGACGTCGTCCAGGATCCCTGCGAGCGTGCCGATGCGCAGCGTGTCGTGCCGAGGGACTGTGACGTGGTGCTCGCTTGGTGGTGGTGGCTTGGTCAGGCGCACGTGGCTTCCGGTTTGTCGCGTTACTGAATAGCCGACGCGAGCCAGCCTGCGGACTAGCTCATCTCCTGACCAATCGCGCGGCAGTCTCAAACCGCGATGACCTGTTCGCGCGTGAAATGGAGCCGTACGACGTGTGGCATCTCATTCGCCTCGAAGTGGCAACGCACGGCATCGCGCACGTTGTCTTCGAGAGAGGCGAAGTCGTCCGCTTCGGTGAAGATCGATTGGCCAAGCGCTCGGGCCGTGAATCCGCCTTCGGGAGCTTCCTCGACGAGAAAGATGATCTCGTTCATGCACATCATTGTACTGACTTCTCCGGAAGCACCTTCTCCCCATCAAAAAGCGATGGGGAGAAGGCGCTCGATCGGAATGCACTTAAGAGTTGAGGCTTACTCCTCGTTGTCGTCGCTGACGGCTTCGAGGGCTTTGCGGAAATCCTCCGGGAGATCGTCTTCGATGACTTCGGGGGTGGTGTTGCGGTTGCCGAGGTTTGGAGCGAGGAGTCCCTGGGCGCCGGGCGGAATCGTGGGTGGGGCGGGCTTCTTCACAGGTTTGCGGTTGATGATCTTGCGGACCGCGCTCTTCATGTTGCCCAGGAATGGACGGACACCGACGCCCTCGGGGCTCTTCGCAAAATGCTTGAACCATGCGTAGCCGTGGAGAGCTTCGGTGCTGGTGCCGCCGAGGTTACTGTCGAGCGTGAATGCGAAGCCGTCGAGGAGGGCGGAGAGACGGTGTGCGACGGGGCGGAGGGCGTCTTCGGCCAGAAGCGTCGCCTTTCCGCGTTCGACGTCGAATATCTTCCGCTCCGCGGCGGGGGGGAACGACGTCACGGCGGTGATCATCAGCGGGATCAGCTCCTTGCCGTAGCGGGCAGCGTTGGACACGCGACGAATCTCAGCGCTGTTGTGAGGTTGGAATCCCGGAACCTGGCTTTCGAACTGATCGAGAAGCGCGGTCAGTTTGGCGGCCAGTTCGTCCGGGGAGACATCGGGTGGCGGTGTGGTCGGGTCGTTAGGGTTGTTGGGGTTTCCTGGTTGATCGGTCATGGGGTACCTCCGAGACTACGGTTGAACG
>DATLVW010000840.1:0-7363 GCA_035577085.1 Thermoanaerobaculia bacterium | reverse complement strand
GTAGAAGCAGCGGCCGTCCAGTGTCTTCGTTGGATACTTCCGAGGACCGAACTCGTATTTTGCAAAATAGAAAAAGAGGGAAGCCGCCGCCAGGAAGGTAACCCACTTCACCGCGATGTGCATATGCCTGTCACCTCAGGTAATAATCAGACTATGACAGAGAGCCGTGCCATCGTCATCGTCTGCGATTCCCTCGGGGTCGGCGAGCTTCCGGATGCCAAAGACTTCGGCGACGAAGGTTCCAACACGCTCGGGCACGTGCTCGAGTCACAGCATCCGAACCTGCCCACGCTTTCCCGCCTCGGCCTGCTGCACACGCTGCCCAAGCCTGCAACCAGCGAGACACCTCGCGCGGCGTTCGGGCGCATGGCGGAAGTCAGCGCGGGGAAGGACACGACTACAGGTCACTGGGAGATGATGGGGCTCATCGTCGAGGACCCTTTCCGCACGTATCCGAATGGCTTCCCTGCCGATGTCATCGCCGAATATGAGCGGCGCATCGGCCGCAAGACCCTCGGCAACAAAGCCGCCTCGGGTACCGTGATCCTCGACGAGCTCGGCGAGGAACACGTTCGCACCGGCAGTCCGATCGTCTATACCTCCGCCGATTCCGTGTTCCAGGTGGCTGCGCACGAAGACGTCATCCCCGTTGAAGAGCTGTGGCGCATCTGTGCCGTCGCCCGCGAGCTCATGCGCGGGGAGCACAACATCGGCCGCATCATCGCCCGTCCGTTCATCGGCAGCGGCAAGGGGCATTTCAAGCGCACGGCCAATCGGAAAGACTTTTCCGTGCGGCCGACCGGCTTAACAGTGGTTGAGCGCGCGTTCAACTCCGGCAAGCAGGTCATCGGACTCGGCAAGATCGCCGACATCTTCGACCGCGTCGGCATCAGCCAGGAAATTCGTACCGAGAACAACTCCGACGGCATGCGCAAGACCATCGATCTCATCCGGCAGTCGGACGCCGATTTCATCTTCACGAACCTCGTCGACTTCGATTCGAAGTATGGCCACCGCAACGACGCGCCCGGCTACGCCAAAGCGCTGGAGACGTTCGATGAGGAGCTGGCCGCACTGCTCGGCGACCTGCGCCGCGACGATCTGCTCTTCATCACCGCCGATCACGGCTGCGATCCCACCGACATCTCAACGGACCATACCCGCGAGTACGTGCCGCTCATCGTGGCCGGGCCGCGCGTCGCGGCAACTTCGCTGGGCACCCGATCATCGTTCGCCGACCTCGGCGCAACCATCTGCGAGCACCTCGGCATCTCCAGCGACGGGATTCCGGGCCGAGGAGTTTTGAAGGAGGTGCTGCAATGAAGAGCGTCATCGCTGTTGCCGTAATCCTCACAGCAACCGCCGGCCTCGCGCAGGTACCGGCGGCCCGCGTCGCCGCCGACGCGAGAGTGATCGACCGTGTCGCCGAAGCATCCCGGAATGATCTTCCTCGCGATCTGCTGACCCGCATCGTCAACGAAGACATCGATTTTCTCCGCGGCAAGCGCGCCGACGGCACCTATCAATACGCCAGCTACGACCGGATGGAGGCCGGCCGCAAGTCGGACACGATCTCGGTCGATCCCGAGCGCAAGGAGTCGGTGCTCGAGCTGCGAGACGCCTTTGCCTTCCGGCTCATCATCAGCGTTCCGTCGCGGCGCATGCTGGTCACGAAGAACCATCGCATCTACATCGACCACGTCGAGATCGAATCGCTCCCGCAAAACTCCTCGGAGAAGAAGTTCCAGACCGTGAAACTCGGCGCGTGGATCGAGCCCGGTTCCGCACAGACCATCGATCTCGACGACATCGGCCGCCAGGCGATTGCACGGGTATATGCGCACGCGGAGGGCAGCGGCTACGCCAACGTGACTCTCACCCTCGTAGAGGCCCGCATCTTCGACGAGCCGTCCAGCCCCTACGCAGATGCCGTGGAGAGCGAAAAGGCGATCCTGAATGGGCTGAAACACGACGACAAACCCTCCATCCGGGCGATGGCCCAGCGAATTTCCTCCCGATTGCAGCCGGTCTCAGCCGCCGGAACCGCTCCGATGAGCAGTCCTCCGGCAACAATTGCCGCGATTCCAGCAACGTCCCAAATGGAGGTCATCTCGGGCCGTACCGACCCCGAAACGCTCGCCGAGCTGCAGGCGATCGAGGACCTCCTCACCGGGAGCGAAGCTGAGCGGCGTCAAGGACTTGACCGCCTTCACCAGCTCGTCCGCAAGCTTCGGTCTCCATCGCGTTGAACGGCCGTTACAAGAAGCCGAATCGTCGGTAAATCGTCAACGGTTGAGCTTCCCCCGCTCACATTAAGCGCCTCACCTGATTGACGATACGGTCACGATGACGTAGAATACCGATCCCTCAAGCTTCACCAGTCTTCCGAAAGGAGTTCTACTTGTCTTCAATGAAATTGGGTTTCAAAGTCGGGGAAAAACTTGTCTATCCGAACCACGGCGTCACGATCGTCGAACAGATCGGTTCTTCGCCGATCATGGGTGCGGATGACACCTACTACCACCTCAGGCTGCTCGCGAATAACTCGCGCCTGATGGTCCCGATCACGAACACCGACCGCGTCGGCCTGCGCCCACTGTACAAGCAAACACAGATCAAAGGCCTTCTCAGCCTCCTCGAAGAGACGACGCAGAAAGCGCATACCGACTGGAAAGGCCGGTACCGCGAGAACCTCGAGAAGATGAAGACCGGCCGTCTCGAGGACGTCGCCGAAGTCCTCAAGAACCTCAGCGAAGTGCAGAAAAAGAAGAGCCTCTCGTTCCGCGAGAAGAAGATGTACGACCGCGCGAAATACCTGCTCGTGTCGGAAGTCGCGATCGTGAAGAACATCCCCGAGATCGAGGCGGAGAAGCTGATCGCCCGGTCGCTCGAGAAGTCGCTCGGTCATTAACTCACAGCACTGAAGTCCAATCAGCCGCCGCCCCGAAACGGGCGGCGGTTTTGTTTTGATCCACAGATGACGCAGATGGGACGCAGATCGACTTGGCGCTTCGGTCTTTCATCTGCGCACATCTGCGTCATCTGCGGATACCACTCCCTACCCCCCACTCCCCACCCCCCTTTGCTAGCATGTAACCCGATGTCCGCCCGCCTCCCCGACTGGATCCGCGAAAAGAAGATCAACCTCCGCGAGCTGCACGAGGTCAAATCGCTGCTGCGCGAGAAGTCGCTGCACTCCGTCTGCGAGTCGCTGGCCTGTCCCAACCGCAGCGAGTGCTTTTCGCGCGGCACCGCCACCTTCATGATCCTCGGCGACGTCTGCACGCGCTCCTGCGGCTTCTGCAACGTCACGACCGGCCGTCCCTACGCTCCGCCCGCAGCCGATGAGCCGCGCTCGGTTGCCGCGGCCGCAAAGAAAATGAGCCTGCGACACGTCGTGGTCACCTGCGTCACGCGTGACGATCTCGACGATGGTGGCGCGCGGCAATTTGCACTCACGATTCAGGCGCTGCGCGATGCCCTGCCCGATGCCGCCGTTGAGGTGCTCACCTCCGATTTCCGCGGTAACTTCGAATCCGTGCGGACCGTCGTCGAAGCGAAGCCCGATTACTTCAATCACAACGTCGAGACCGTTCCGCGGCTCTACGACTTCGTCCGTCCGGGCTCGCGTTTCGAGCGCTCGCTGGCAATCCTGCGGGAAGCGAAACGGATCGATCCCGGCGTCACCACCAAGTCGGGTCTGATGCTCGGGCTCGGCGAGCGGCGCGACGAAGTCGTCGACGTGCTGCAGCGCCTGAACGAGTCGCACGTCGAGATCGTCACCATCGGCCAGTACCTCCAGCCGAAGCGCGAAAAACTCGACGTCGTCGAGTACATCGCTCCGCGCGTCTTCGACGAATATCGCGACATCGGCGAAGCGATGGGGTTCCGCGCCGTTTTCGCTGGTCCTTTCGTGCGCAGCTCCTACATGGCTGATGCGGTGGCGCATGAAGCAGCCAATGCGTAAGAGCCCGCGCGCGGCCGACCCGGACAAAAAAGAGACCGGCCCGTACTTTCTGACCTGGCTGCCGATTTTTCTCGACTACCTCGCGGTCGAAAAAGGGCTGGCGAAAAACTCGCTGTCCGCGTACCAGTCAGACCTCAAACACTTCGGACATTGGCTCACGGATCAGGGGATGGATCTCGAGCAGGTGAAGCGGATTCAGATCGTCCGCTACTTCCAGGCCCTGCGCACGGCAGGCATTTCCGCCCGCTCCGTGGCACGCGCCCTTGCGGCGATACGAGGACTGTTCCGGTTTCTCGTGTCCGAGAAACATCTGAAGCACGATCCGACCGAAAACATCGAGAACCCGAAGCTCTGGACGAACTTGCCGAAGTCGATGCCGCCCGAGGAAGTGGAAGCGCTCCTGCGCGCACCCGACCGCAACACCCCCGACGGCCTACGCGACGCGGCGATGCTCGAGCTGCTCTACGCAACGGGCCTGCGCGTCTCCGAGCTCATCCACGTGAAAGTCGAGGATCTGGTGATGGACGCCGGCTTCCTGCGCACGATCGGCAAGGGGTCGAAAGAGCGGATCGTCCCCTTCGGCGACAGCGCCCGCGACACGATCGTCGCCTATCTCGAACGGGGACGGCGCGGCTTCGAAAAGCACGCCGATCCGCATCTCTTCCTCTCCAACCGCGGCCGGCCGATGTCACGGCAGGCCTTCTGGATGAAGATCGTTCGTTACGCGCGGCAGGCAGGAATCGCCGGGCACATCTCCCCGCACGTCCTGCGCCACTCCTTCGCCACGCACCTTTTGGAGAACGGCGCCGACCTCCGCAGCGTGCAGATGATGCTGGGTCACAGCGATATTTCGACGACGCAGATCTACACGCACGTGTCCCGGGCCCGGCTCCAGAAGATGTACGAGCAATTCCATCCGCGTGCATGAGGGATGGAACTGCAATAACATTCGCAACGTCCTAGTTCACAGCGTTGCCCACGATGACGATCAAGCGGCTTCTACCATTCCTCGCGCTCCTTCTGCTCGCCTCGCCAGCAGGCGCGAGCATTGCCCTCTTCGTCGACGGGCGGGCGATGAAGATCAGCAGCTACAAAGTCGTCAGCGAGAGTGAGGTCCAGCTCTCGCTCACGAGCGGCGGCGCCATCACGGTTCCGCTCACGCGCGTCGACCGCATCCTCGACGATGAGATCGTCCCGGCCGCCATCGTGGAAGAGGTGAAGAAAGCGGTCGAAAAAGACGGCGGCATCTTCCCGACCCGCTCCTGGCGCTATGACGAAGCCCGCAAGCCGATTTTCAAGTCGAAGTTCGACGCCATCATCGTTGAAGCGGCGAAGAAGTTCGACGTCGATGCCGCGCTCGTCTCCGCGGTGATCAAAGCGGAGTCCGACTTCAACGCACGGGAGTTCTCGGACAAAGGTGCCCGCGGTCTGATGCAGCTCATGCCCTCGACCGCGGAGCGCTTCGGTGTGACCGACTCCTTCGATCCGGCCGCCAACATTTACGGCGGCGTGCGCTACCTGCACTGGTTGCTCAAGACGTTCAACGGCAACGCCGACCTCGCCGTCGCCGCCTACAACGCCGGCGAAGGAAACGTCTGGAAGTACAACGGCGTGCCGCCATTCCGCGAGACGATCAACTACATCAACCGGATCGCGAAGCACATCCGCAATGCCATGCCCGCGGCGCCGGCCGCGAACAAAGTCGCGGACGCGCACGCACGTTAGGCGCGATCGCACGTAGCGCGTCAACCCGCGCGGCTAGTTCTTTTTCGTCTTGCGCTGAATCTCTTTCCCGGCCGTTTCCATCGCGGTGCCGGTGCCATGAGCTGCCTCCCGCCCGGCCTCCGCTGCATCCTTCCCCAGTTCCTTGACATCGGCCTTCGCCGCCGCTGTCGTAGCTGTGTCGACTGCCGGAACGGTCGTCGAGATCGTCGTCGTGCTGCTCGACACCGTATCGGTCCCGCTCACCGTCGACGTCGATTCCGTTTTCTTCTCCATGCATCCCGTCGCCGCGACGAGAACCAGGGCCGCGAATAACACCATCGTTCTTTTCATGGTTGATCTCCTGCCGGAATCACATGGCAAGAACGCAGCCATCGCCGCGATTTCATGCGAAGGCAAAGGCGCCAAGAGTGCGCCATTGTCTTCCCGATCAAGCGATGCCCGTAGTAGCGTTACACCATGAACAAACGCTCGCTTGGATCTCAGGAGCTGGTCGTCTCCGCCGAGGGCCTCGGGTGCATGGGGATGAGCCAATCGTACGGGCCTGCCGATGAGCAGGAATCGCTCGCCACCATCGATCGCGCCATCGAGCTTGGCATCGACTTCTTCGACACGGCCGAGGTGTATGGGCCGTACAAGAATGAGGAGCTCCTCGGGCGCGCGCTGCGAGGGCGGCGGGATCGCGTCATCGTCGCTACGAAGTTCGGATGGAAGATCGAGGACGGCAAGATGACCGGCGTCGACAGCAGCCGCATTCGCGAAGCGGTCGACGGATCGCTGCGCCGCTTGGGGACCGATCACATTGATCTGCTCTACCAGCACCGCGTCGATCCGAAGATTCCGATCGAGGACGTCGTACGCACGATGAGCGATCTCGTTCGCGAAGGAAAAGTCCGATTCCTCGGCCTTTCCGAAGCGGGCGAGCAGACGATCCGCCGCGCGCACGCCGTTCATCCGATCACCGCACTGCAGAGCGAGTACTCGCTGTGGGAGCGCAATCTCGAGCCGCGCATCATTCCGCTGCTGCGCGAGCTCGGCATCGGCCTCGTTCCCTTCAGCCCCCTCGGGCGCGGATTTCTCGCAGGGAGTGCGAAGCGTGCCGAGGATTATCCGGAAGGTGACTTCCGCCGGAACGATCCGCGGTTTCAGGGCGAGAACTTCGATGCGAACGTGCGCGCCGCCTCGATCGTGCGCGACATCGCCACGAGCCGCAACGCGACCCCCGCGCAAATCGCACTCGCCTGGCTGCTGCACAAAGGCGACGACATCGTCCCGATCCCCGGCACGAAACGGCGCAAGTACCTCGAAGAGAATGTCGCCGCCGCATCGATCACGCTGACCGCAGACGAGATGAAACGCCTCGACGAGTCCCTGCGCCCCGAGGCGATCTCCGGCCCGAGATACAACGAGCGAGCAATGGGGTGGGTCGACCGGTAGGCGTTAATGGACAATTGATAATTGACAATTGACAACGGTCAAGCGTAGCGCCGTCGGCTCGACGGCTGTTCCGCCGCCGGCTCGGCGGCAACTTTCCGCACAGGCCAAAACCACAGCACCAACACAGTCAGCAGCGCCGCCGCGCACGACCCATAGAAGCTCATCGGCCGATAAACGACGCGAACGTCCGAGGTCCCGGCCGGCACTTCAAATCCGATGAACGTGCCTTCGATGTGC
>DATLVW010000839.1:0-2167 GCA_035577085.1 Thermoanaerobaculia bacterium | reverse complement strand
GTTTCCGCCGGCGCTCCCCGTTTGAAGAGCGCCGGCGATCGAAATCACTGCGCCGGCACGTAGGTCGGATCCTGTGTCTGCATGTCGACGACGGAACCGTAGGCGGCGATGCGGCCGTCGCCGTCGACGACGCGGATGGTGATGCGGGCGTTGTAGGCGGTGCCGACGCCGAGTTGCTGTAGGACGCGGAACTGGCGGTATTCGTTCGCGGCCAGCGGGATCTGCAGCTTGGGTGCGACTTTGGCGTCGGGGAGGAGCACCGATACTTCGACGGTGGCCGGTTTGCCGCTGACTTCGGCGATGCCGAGGTTGGTGCGGTAGCGGGTGGAGTCTTCGACCTGCAGGATGTTGAGCGTGCGGCCGCCTTTACCGACGGCATCGGCGGGAGTGACCGCAGCGATGAACTGTCCGTAGGTGCCGCCGCCCTCGATCTGGTTGTAGGTGCGGCCGGTGACGACGAGGTTCGCGTCCGTCAGGGTGTCGACGTGCAGAGCGCCGCCGATGTTGGCCAGGCCAAACCGTGAAGCAAGGATGTTGTCGAGGATCGTGATCTCGCCCGGATTGATCGACACCGATCGCGAGATGGGATCGCTGCTGGTGCTTCCGGTCTGGGGATAGAGCGTCATCGTGACGTATTGGGGATCGGTGCCGGCGTTGAAGACGCGAAGGTCGGAGCGCCAGTTGGCGGAGCCGTTGCTGAGGTCGGCCACGCCCGGCAGGACATAGCTTCGCGACGGAGTCTGCGCAAGCGGCGTTCCGGTGACGAGCAGCGGATCGGTGGTCTTGTTGTCGACGATGGAGGCGTAGGCGATCACCTTTCCGTCGCCGCCGGTGACTTTCACCTCGATGCGGCCATCGGTCAGCGTGATGCCCTTCGTCCCGAGGAAGGAGTTGAGCTGTTGCTGCTCGCCGGCCTTGAGATCGATCGGAAGGTCGAGCAGATTCTTGCCCGCCGCATCGAAGACGCTGACGAGCACGGAGACCGGTTTGCCGGCAGCTTCGACGATGCCGAGGTTCGTGCGGTATGCCGCGGACTGCGCAATCTGCTGCATGCTGAGAATTCCGGCGCGCGCATCGCCGGAGATGACCTTGCCGATGAAGTTGGCGAACGGAATGGCCGGGATGTACTGGCCGAGCGTGCCACCTGCGGACTGGTTGAACGTCCGGCTCGAGGCAACGGTGACGAGCGAGACGTTGACGTCTTCGGCGTTGGGCGCACCTTTTCCGCTCGTGTTCAGCGGGCGGACTTCGAGAACGCCGTTGGCAGCATCGCCGAGCGCGCCGACGCCGTACCAGTTCTTGACGATGTCATCGAGCGCGGTTGTGTCGTTGGCTGCGATCGAGATCTGCGTCTGTTTGATCTGCGAGGAATCGCCGCCCGCGGGCGTGAAGCGCAGCAGATAGTTGATCTTCTGCTGGGCTGTGTTCGTGATGCGGACGTCGGAGCGCCACTGCGAGTTGATGCCGTCGAGATGGCCGACCGAGGGGATGATCAGCGAATTCGCGGGCGGGGTCGAGAGATTGGCGGGCGAGACAGGCGTAACGACGCTGATGGAGACCGGAACCGAAACGGTCGGTTTTGCGTCGAGCGCGCCGAGCTTTGCGGAGCTGCCGAGCGTGAGGGTGATCGTGGCGGTAAACGTGCCATTCGGCAGGTCGGCGGGATCGGCGCTGACCACTAACGTGATTCCCTGCGGCAGGAGAATCCCGGTGGCAGGGGAGACCGTCAACCACGGCTCGTCGGTCGCCGCGCTGTACGGCGTTGCCGGACCCTGGCCCGGGATGAAGACGTTCTGTACGACGACCTTCTTGTTGTTGATGTCGACCGTGGCGCTGTTGTCCTGCGAGTTGATCGGCGGGATGGGAACGATGACGACGCGCTCGGATGCGGAGAAGGGTCCGCCGTTCGGACTGCATCCGCCGAGGGCGCGGACGCGGTAGAAGAACGCAGTCGCGATCGTCGCACTCTTCGTGAAGGTTCGCGACGTACCTGCGACGGTGAACGAAGTGGGGTTGTCGAAGGCGGCGGTCGCCGCTTCCTGCAACTCATAGCTGGTGATGGCGGGAAGCGCGGTCCAACTGACGGTGTAGGTCTGGCCGGAGGTGTTGGTTCCGACGACGGCGATGACCGGCGCGTCGGGAGAGCAGACACTGAACGTGCGCGTGG
>DATLVW010000838.1:0-5226 GCA_035577085.1 Thermoanaerobaculia bacterium | reverse complement strand
GTCCGAAACCCGAAGCATTGACCCCTCGCGCAGCCCAACGACCGGCCTCTCGTTCTCCTCGTGAAACTCGCGGATCCGATCCTCGCGCGTTTCCCCTTTGTGCGTCGACGACGGATCAGCATCGAGATAGTGTGGATTGATCTGGAAGGTGACCAAGCCCAACGAATCAAACGACGGCGGATAAACGATCGGCATGTCGTTCGTCGTCCGTATCGTCGGCGCGGTGATGACCGTTCCTGCACTCGATCCGATGTAGGGGAGCCCACCCCGGACGCGCTCGCGGACGATGTCGAGCAGATTGCGTTCATACAACGTCTTCAACAGCCGGAACGTGTTCCCCCCGCCGACAAAGACCGCGTCAGCGTTGTCGAGCTCTTCGATGCTGATGACTTCGAGAGACATCCGCGCCAGCCTCTCGCGCATCTTCGTCGTGTACGCCGCATGATCGTGCGCCGCGAACGGCACGAAAGCCACGCGGTGAGCGCCGCCGAGGAAGGCGCGGATCGCGGGCTCGGGCTGATCGAGATAGCCGTAGCCGTGTACGTTTGAGGAAGAGATCAGAAGAAGGCGCATGTTGTGCGGAGTCTAATGCTTACCATCGTCCTTGCCGCCGCCGTCGCTGCCACGCTCGCCAAGCCCGCTCCGCCTGCCGACCTCAAGACGCCGCCCGCTGACGCGCAGAAATCCGCGGATGGGTTGCTCAGCAAGCAGCTCGTTCCCGGCACCGCGGGAGAGCATCCCACCGCCGCCGATTTCATTCATCTTCGCTACGCCGTCTGGAAAGCCTCGGATGGTTCGGTCGTCGACTACACCCGCGTCAGCTACTCCTTCATCGAGATGGCGAAGCTGCTGCCCGGAATGCGCGAGATGTTCGAGCAGATGACGCCCGGCGAACAGCGCCGCGCCTGGATCCCGTCATCCCTGGGCGGCGGCAGAATCGCGGAAGGGGAGACGTTCGTCGTCGAAGGACAACTCATCGACGTCGTCCATCCTCCGGTGACGCCTCCCGATGTCGCCGCGCCACCTGCCGACGCGACGAAAACCTCATCCGGCCTCGCCTACAAGATCCTGCGTCCGGGAACGGGAACGCGACATCCCGCCCGCCGCGACACGGTCACCGTCCACTACAGCGGCTGGACCACCGACGGCCAGATGTTCGACAGCTCCATCGTCCGCGGCGAGCCCGCCGAGTTCCGCCTGGACGAAGTAATCCCCGGCTGGACCGAAGGCCTGGAACTGATGACCGAAGGCGAACAAGTCCGCTTCTGGATCCCCGAGCGCCTCGCGTACAAGGGCAAGTCGGACAAGCCGAAGGGGATGCTGGTGTTCGATGTGGAGTTGGTGAAGGTGAAGTAATAGTTGGGCCGCTCTGACATGCGCGACAACTGGACAATCCGACCTGCAGTTCCCTCAGATCGAGAGTTCCTTTTTCGGCTCCACGCAACGACGATGCGCAGCGTTATCGAGCAAACATGGGGCTGGGACGAACAGTGGCAGCGAAACGATTTCGCGGAGCGGTTCCTTTCGGTCCTGTTCTACGTTGTCGAGGCGCGCGCGCAGCCGATCGGAGCGCTATGCCTCGAGCAAAGTCCGGATTGCCTTTACATTCGGGAGCTGCAACTACTCCCTGAACAACAGGGACACGGCATTGGTACGGCAATCGTCGACATGGTCCTGGATGAAGCGAGGAAGCAGAGTCTCCCGGTAAAACTCTCGGTTGTGCCGGCGAATGACCGCGCACAACGGCTCTACGAGCGGCTGGGTTTTCGCGTTGCGGCTGTCGAACTGCCGTTCATCCGGATGGTTTACGATGCCGTTGGAGCGCGAGAGGGGCCCAACTAGCGCCTGCCCCGGACGTGGCCCGCTCGGCAGCGGCATCGCGAGTGCGTTCCCATAGCGCGTCGCGGGCCGCGCCGGTGAGGCGCAGATCCGTTAGGCGCAACCAAAGGCGTTCTCTGTGTTCTCAGTGCCTCTGTGGTGGGTTTTTTTTGAAATTGATATCACTCGCTGCCAATCACCCACTTCTCGTATGAATCTCCCGGCAATTCGCGGATGAACCGCGAGGGTTCCATCAGCACGTCGAGCCCGCCGCGGTCGCGCGCCATGACGGGGAAGACGTAGCGCAGGCATTCTTGCCTGCTACCGCCGGGCGTCCCTGCCCGGCGGTGGTGTTGGATTTAGCAGTCCTCGGCCACGAATGTCGCTCAGCTCTGGCCGGCCAGTGGGCGTCGCGACGACGGTGAATTGTGATGCTCCTGAGAAGTGGCGGCCTCGAAATACCCGCCGGGCAGGAATGCCCGACGGGAGCAGGCAGGAATGCCTGCGCTACGTTTCACTCGCTCCCAATCGCGCTCGATTGGAAAGAGTCGCTATAGGAGTGGCAGAAGCGCGGGTTAGTCTTCTGCAGTGGGTCGTCCGGTCCGCGCAAACGTGGGACGACCTGCTGCGCAGTCGGGCTGGATGTGTACGGCGCCCGGCCGGACGTGCGCGGCGTTCAGCCGGACGTGTGCGGCGCCCGGCCGGGCGTGCGCAGCGTCGAGCCGGACCTGCGCGGCGTTCATCCGCACGTGAGCGGCGTTCAGCCGGATGTGTGCGGCGCCCAGCCGGGCGTGCGCGGCGTCGAGCCGGACGTGCGCGGCGTTCAGCCGGACGTGCGCGGCGCCCGGCCGGACGTGTGCGGCGCCCAGCCGGACGTGCGCGGCGCCCAGCCGGACGTGTGCGGCGTCGAGCCGGACGTGTGCGGCGTCGAGCCGGACGTGCGCGGCGCCCAGCCGGAGGTGTGCGGCGCCCAGCCGGAGGTGTGCGGCATCCAGCCGGACGTGTGCGGCGTTCAACCGGACGTGTACATCGTCCCGCTCGGACAGTGAGTGGCTCAGCCGGCGCGGACAATCATCGGGCGCGAGCAGTAAGTTATTACGACGGAGTGGCGCTGTACTGGGTGTTAGCTGAGAGTCGTCGAGTGTGCAAGAAACTACTCCGCACCAATCACCCATTTCTCATACGAATCCCCCGGCAACTCGCGGATGAAGCGCGAGGGCTCCATCAAGATGTCGAGGCCGCCGCGGTCGCGGGCCATGACGGGGAAGGTGAGGTAGAGCTCCTGTTTTGCGCGCGTTACGGCGACGTAGAAGAGGCGGCGTTCTTCCTCTTCGCCGGGAATCACGATCTCGACCTCGGGGGAGCTGGACGTTGGCGCGGCGTCGGCGTCGCGAAGCTCGGTCGGCAGCTCTTCGATCGCGAGGTCGTCCTTTTTCATCAGCGCATCCGTCAGTTCGAAGGCTTCGTGCAGCTCCTTCGGCTGCACGTGCACGATGCCGCCAGGAACGCGCAGCGCCCGTTGCGACGGAAACCGGCCGTCGGCGAGCCAGATCACGAAGACGATGCGCCACTCCAGTCCTTTGGCTTGGTGCACCGACGAGAGGACGACCTTCTCATCCTCGGGGCCGACGACAGCGACATCCTCGCCGGCGATCGGATTCGACAGCGCGACCTCATCGAGGAAGAGGTTCGTGTCGTCGTAGCGGAGCGCGTATTGCGAGAGCTGCTCGAGATCGTCCAGCCGCGCCTGCGAGTTGGCGAACTTTGCGCGGGCGTAGTCGCCGTAGCCGCGCTCCACGATGAGGCGGATCGACTCCGACGGATTGTGTTGCATCGACTCGCTGCCGATGACACCGAGGATGGTGGCGAGGCTCTTGAGACTCTTCGAGATGGCTGTGCGGGGGTCGCGCGTCGGGGGTCGGGTGTCGGAGCCATCGTCGGAAGCGTAGCTGCCTTTCTCCGACGTCCGACCCCCGACTCCCGACCCCCGCAGAAACGTCTCCAGCGGATTCGCGTCCTTCCCGATCCGTTCCCACACCTCGGCTGCCGTTTTCTCGCCCACCTTCGGATACAGCTTCATCACGCGCTTCCACGACAGCTCGTCGCGCGGATTCGTGACGATCTTCAGGTAGGCGATCACGTCTTTAATGTGGGCCTGTTCGAAAAAGCGGACGCCACTGCGGATCTCGTACGGGATCAGGCGCCGCGAGAGCTCCATCTGCAGCTCGAGCGACTGGTAGTGCGAGCGGTAGAGGACGGCGATATCGGAGAGGGGCTCGCCTTCGTCGCGCAGCTCGAGGATGCGTTGGGCGACGAACGAGGCCTGCTCGAAAACATCGTCGACGCCGACTACCGCCGGGTCGGGACCATCGCCGCGGACCGCGTGCAATTGCTTCTTGAACTGGAAGCGATTCTGCGCAATCGAGGCGTTGGCGAGGCTGAGGATTTGTCGCGTCGATCGGTAGTTAGTCTCCAGCTTGTAGATCTTCGCTTCGGGGAATCGGAGTGGAAACGTGATGATGTTTTCGAACGATGCGCCGCGAAACGAGTAGATCGATTGCGCGTCGTCGCCGACCACCATCACGTTCCGTCGCACCGACGCCATGGCGTCGACGACCTCCGCCTGCAACTTGTTCGTGTCCTGATATTCGTCGACGAGGATGTAGCGATAGCGGCGTTTCAACGCTTCGCCCGCTTCGGGATGATCGTCGAGCAGCAGCTTCCAGTTGACGAGCAGATCGTCGAAATCCATCGCGTTCGCTTCGCGCTTCCGCTCCTTGTAGCGGCGGAAAACGTTGATCATCTCGTCGCGGTAGACACCGAAGTGCGGGTAGTTGTTCTCGAGGTGCAGCTCCAGCGGCGTGCGTGTGTTGATGAGGTACGAATAGATGTCGATGAGGACGTCGCCCTTCGGAAAACGCTTCTCCAGCGTCTTGATCCCAAGAGAGGAAATCGCTGATTCCATCATCTCCTTCGCATCCTCGGCATCGAGAATCGTGAAGCTCGATCGATAGCCGATCGCCGTCGCGTGCTGGCGCAGCAGGCGGTTCCCGATCGAGTGAAACGTCCCGCCCCAGATGCGTCGCGTGTCGATCGTGACGAGCTGCTCGACGCGGCTGAGCATCTCCCGCGCCGACTTGTTCGTGAACGTGAGCAGGAGGATGTCGGACGGGTCGACGCCGTCTTCGATGAGACGCGAAACGCGATAGGTGAGGGCGCGCGTCTTCCCGCTGCCGGCGCCGGCGATGACGAGCATCGGTCCCTCGCCGGCCATGACGACATCGAGCTGCTCCTGATTCAGCTCGTCTTCGTAGCGGACGCGATACTGCTTCTGCGCCTTCGCCGGTTGTTTCAGGACGTAACGTCGGATCTTCTCGGGCACGGGGGAAGCGTAGCAGGGTGGGGGAG
>DATLVW010000837.1:0-3073 GCA_035577085.1 Thermoanaerobaculia bacterium | reverse complement strand
CGATGCGCGGCGCGCTCCGGCGAGTCCGGAGTGTGCATGGTGCGCGCGTAGAAGGATTTCTTGTCGAGCGGCATGATTGAAAACATCACACCACCACGGTTGGCTGGGGAAGGGTAGGCAGGCAGTCGCCAACCGTGGTGGTGTGAACCTGCTGCTGAGCAAGGAAAGTCTACCGCAAGAAGAGTGGACGAAGTAAAGCTCTTTTGCTTGCCTCGGCGGCGGAGGCGGACTTAGAATGCGCCCCCGCGCCGCGGCCGCACCGGAATGCCTTTTCCGAACGGACGGTTAACGTCGCTTGCTCGCACCCGTAGCTTAATTGGATAGAGCATCTGACTACGGATCAGAAGGTTGCAAGTTCGAGTCTTGCCGGGTGCACCAATCAGGAACAAATCGACGGCGGGCAGCGAGCCCGCCGTTCTACTCTTTGAACGCTGAATCAGGTAGAACCCCAGGTAGAAGCCGATGGTGGAAGCCGAGGCCATGGATCAGGCTGAGTGGATGACGGAAGCGCTCGCGCTCGCGGGACAGGCGGGCGCAGCCGGCGAGATTCCCGTGGGCGCGGTCATCGTCGACCGCGACGGGCAGATCATCGGCCGCGGCAGCAACCGGCGCGAGTCGGGCGATCCGCTCGGCCACGCGGAGCTGATCGCCATCCGTCAGGCGGCCGAAGTCATCGGCGACTGGCGTCTGGAAGGGACGACGATGGTGGTGACGCTCGAGCCGTGCGCGATGTGCGCCGGAGCGCTCGTCAACGCACGGGTCGAGAGGCTGATCTTCGGAGCATTCGATCCGAAGGCGGGCTTCTGCGGCTCGCTCGGAAATCTCGTCCAGGATGCGAGGCTCAATCACCGGCTGGAAGTGATCAGCGGTGTGGAAGCCGAGGCATCGCGGAAACTTCTGCAGGGGTTCTTTCAAGGTCTTCGCAAGCGGCTGGATTGACACGGAGAGGTGGCAGAGTGGTTGAACGCGGCGGTCTCGAAAACCGTTATACCTTCACGGGTATCGGGGGTTCGAATCCCCCCCTCTCCGCCAGGCCGGCACGGCCGGCAGCGTTGATTGGCCAAGCCTGCTTCAGGATTTGCGCAGAGATTCACGTTCAGAGTGAGTTGCCAGGGTGCGTTGACATACGGAGAGATGGCCGAGTGGCTTAAGGCGCACGCTTGGAAAGCGTGTGTACGTTAACCCGTACCGTGGGTTCGAATCCCACTCTCTCCGCCACTGGACTCATCCGGCTTCATTGGTGCGCCGCCCTGGCAGCGCGTCGCCTTCGTGATGAAGGATGGGGCGGTTTACAAGCGGCCGTGATGTGTTTTCAAAAGAAAACCAGCACCACAGAGACACCGAGATCACTGAGTAGTTCTTTTCTCTGTGGCCTCTGTGTCTCTGTGGTGCTGGCTGTGAGCATCAACATCAGCAACGCCTGCTAACCTAGCACCGTGTCGAACCTCCTCGTCATCGACGTCGGCAACACCAACATCGTTCTCGGCGTTTTTCGCGGGAACGGACTTGTCAGTTCCTGGCGGCTGGCCACGGCGCGTGAACGGACCTCCGACGAATACGGAATCCTGGCGCGACAACTCATCGGCGAGACGTTCTCCGATGCCTTCGAGGGGGCGATCGTCTCGTCGGTCGTGCCGCCGCTCAATCACTCCGTTGCCTCGATGGTGCGCAAGTTCTTCGGGATCGATGCCTTCTTCGTTGAGCCGGGAGTCAAGACCGGCATCGCCATTCACACCGACAATCCGCAGGAAGTAGGGGCCGACCGCATCGTCAACTGCGTGGCCGCGCATGCAGAGTACGGCGGTCCGGCGATCATCGTCGACTTCGGCACGGCCACGACCTTCGATGTCGTCACGCACGATGCGCGCTACATCGGCGGCGTGATCGCGCCGGGCCTGACCATCTCCGCGGAGGCGCTGTTCGCGCGCGCGGCGCGGCTACCGCGGGTCGACATCCGGAGGCCGGAGTCTGTCATCGGGACGAATACGATCGTCAACATGCAGTCGGGCATCTACTTCGGCTACCTCGGGCTCGTCGACGGCATTCTCGGGCGCATGAAACGCGAGGTGCCGGATGTCAAAGCCGTCGTCGCTACCGGCGGATTGGCCTCGCTGCTCGCTCCCGACTCCGAGCACATCGAATACGTGGACGACGATCTCACACTCAAGGGACTGAAGATCATCTACGAGCGCAATCGAGCCCCGCGCCGGGGACGGAAGTGAGGCTTGTGTCCGGCAGGCTTGGAGTTGCAGCCGCGCTCCTGCTTGCGACGAACGTCTTCGCCGGTTCGCAGGTCATCGCCACGCACGCCGCGATCGCGACCTCTTCGCCCGCCGCGACGCAAATCGGCTTGCGCGTTTTGAAGAGCGGCGGGAACGCGATCGACGCCGCGGTTGCTGTCTCCTTCGCACTTTCCGTTCTCGAACCGCAGGCCACCGGCCTCGGCGGAGGCGGATTCCTGACCTACTACGACGCCGAAAGCGGCGGTGTCTGGACGCTCGATTTTCGCGAGACCGCGCCTGCCGCGGCGAAGGTGCTCGCGAACAAGGGCGCGCCATCGGCGTGCGTGCCGGGGTTCCTGGCCGGGCTGGACATGATGCATCGTCGTTTCGGTTCGCGGCCGTGGCGCGATATGGTCACGCCGGCGCAACTCCTGGCGAAGGACGATCTGGCGAAGACGCTCCAACGAATCGGAGAGCAGGGAGCGCGCGACTTCTACGACGGCGACCTGGCGCACAAACTGATCGAAGCCGTTCAGGCCGCAGCCGGCTCGTTTGCGTATCGCGATCTGCGCGAATACAAACCGGTCTGGCGCGCGCCGGTGCGAATCGATTTTCGCGGTTACGAGATCTATGCGCCTGCGCCTCCGGCCGCCGGAGGTCTCGCGCTCGGTACGGTGTTGAAGATCGTCAGCGGACTCGATCTCGGCGCGGGCGGCTTGCAGTCAGCGAAGGCGTTGCACCTTCTGCTCGAAGCCGAACGGCGTGCCGCGATCGACCGCGACAAATTTCTCGGTGATCCTGCCGGCGGACGCGTGCCGATGCACGATCTTCTCTCTGACGAGCGCGCCGCG
>DATLVW010000836.1:0-2182 GCA_035577085.1 Thermoanaerobaculia bacterium | reverse complement strand
CGTCAAGATCCGCGATCCGAAGTTCTCATCGCAGACGAAAGACAAGCTCGTCTCGTCCCACGTGAAGACCTGGGTCGAGCAGGTCGTCGGCGAACGCCTCGGCGAGTTCCTCGAGGAGAACCCGAAGGAAGTCCGCCGCATCGTCGACAAGGTCATCGAGGCTGCTCGCGCCCGCGAGGCTGCGCGCAAAGCCCGCGACCTCACCCGACGCAAAGGCGCGCTCGACTCCGCCTCACTCCCGGGCAAACTCGCCGACTGCCAGGAGCGCGATCCACGCTACTGCGAAATCTATTTCGTCGAAGGCGATTCGGCCGGCGGCTCTGCCAAACAGGGTCGCGACCGCCGCTTCCAGGCCATCCTGCCGCTCAAGGGCAAGATCCTCAACGTCGAGCGTGCACGTCTCGACAAGATGCTCTCTTCCGAAGAAATCCGCCTGATGATTACCGCCCTCGGCACCGGCATCGGCGCCGGCGATTTCGATATCGCCAAGCTCCGCTATCACAAGATCATCATCATGACGGACGCCGACGTCGACGGTTCGCACATCCGCACGCTGATCCTCACGTTTTTCTTCCGCTACATGCGCGAGGTCATCGACCGGGGCTACCTCTTCATCGCCCAGCCGCCGCTGTTCAAGGTAGCGCAGGGGAAGAAGGACTCGTACATCAAGGATGAAGGCGAGCTGTCGCGCTTTCTTCTCAACCGCGTCTCGGAAAACATCGAGGTCACGCCGCAAGCCGGGCTTTCGCTGAAAGGCGACCCGCTAGTAAACATGCTCCAGCGGATGGAGGATTATCGCAGCCACGCGCAGAAGCTGCAGTCGCGCGGCATCCCACGCGAAGCGGTCGACGTGCTCTTTGCCGAAGGTTTCCACGATCGCAGCGCGCTCGGTGATCCGGAGAGGCTCGCCTCACTCGTCAAGGCACTCGAAGCGAAAGGCTTCGAGCAGGTGCGCCTGATGACGGACGAGGAAACCGAGACTCCCACGGTTCGTTTCACGGTCGGCGGCAACGGCACGGGCAAGAAGGTGGTCGTCAACAGCGAACTGCTTTCGACCTACGAGTACCGGCAGATGTCGAAGTCGTTCGAGCTTCTTTCCGGCTTCGGTCTGCCGCCGTACACACTCAAGCACAACGACGCATCCGACGTGATCGTCACGATCGACGATCTGATCGACCGCGTTTACGACCTGGCAAAGAAAGGCCTCGCCATCAGCCGCTACAAAGGCCTCGGCGAAATGAATCCCGAGCAGCTCTGGGAGACGACGATGGATCCCGAGCGCCGCCGCCTGCTGCAGGTAAAGATCGAAGACGGCGTCGGCGCCGAGGAGCTGTTTACGGTGCTGATGGGCGATCAGGTCGAACCGCGGCGCGTGTTCATTCAGGACAACGCGCTGGAAGTGAAGAATCTGGATATCTGAGGTTGCTGGGCTGCTTCGTTGCTGACCATCGCAGCCGGTAGCTCAATAACCGAGTAACCAACCACACCACATGAACGAATTCGACTACACAGGACACATCGAGCAGCGCTTCCCGGTCAACATCGAAGACGAGATGCGCAAGTCGTATCTCGACTACGCGATGTCCGTCATCATCGGACGCGCGCTTCCGGACGTTCGCGACGGACTCAAGCCGGTGCACCGCCGCATCCTCTACGGGATGTACGAGCAGGGAAACACGGCAGGCAAGGCGTACAAGAAGTCGGCCCGTATCGTCGGCGACGTGATGGGCAAGTACCACCCGCACGGCGACTCCGCGATCTACGACTCGGTCGTGCGCATGGCGCAGGACTTCTCGATGCGCTACCGCCTCGTCGACGGCCAGGGGAACTTCGGCTCGGTCGACGGCGACAACCCGGCGGCCATGCGTTACACCGAAGTCCGCCTGACGCGCCTCGCCGAAGAACTGATGCGCGACGACATCGACAAGGAGACGGTCGACTTCGTGCCGAATTACGACGGCACCGAGAGCGAGCCGTCGGTTCTGCCGGCGAAGTATCCCAACCTGCTGGTCAACGGCTCGTCCGGAATCGCAGTCGGCATGGCCACCAACATCCCGCCTCACAACCTCGGCGAAGTCATCGACGCCTGCCTGATGGTGATGGAGAACCCGGCCGCGTCGGTCAAAGAGCTGATGACCGTCATGCCCGGTCCCGATTTTCCGACCGCCGGTTTCATCCACGG
>DATLVW010000835.1:0-6679 GCA_035577085.1 Thermoanaerobaculia bacterium | reverse complement strand
GACTGCTGCACATCTCCGAGATGGCGCACGGCCGCGTCGGCCAGGTGACGGACGTCATGCAGATCGGCGACGAGATCGAAGTGCAGGTGGTCGGCATCGAGCCGGACAGCGGCAAGATCCGTCTGTCGCGTAAGCCCCTCCTGCCGCCTCCGACCGAGGAAGAAGCAGCAGCCGCAGCACGCGCCCCGCGCCGCGACGGCCCGGGTGGTGGTGGCAGCGACCGCGGTGGACGCGGCGGTTTCGGCGACCGCGATCGTGGTCCGCGCGGTGGTGGTGGAGACCGCGGACGCAGCGGCTCGGGAGATCGCGGCCCACGCCGCGATCACGACCGCGGCCCGCGCCGCGATTCAGGTCCCCGCCACGAAGGTGGTCCGCGCCATGAAGGCGGCCCTCGCCACGAAGGTGGCCCCCGTCACGAAGGCGGCGCTCCGCGCTTCAACAACGAGAGCGGTTCAACAACCTCCTCCGATGCTCCGAAAACGGGTGACGGTGACGAGGGCGGGAACTCGTAATTCGATTCAAGGCAATTGATTAAAACGCCGCCTTCGGGCGGCGTTTTAGTTTTAGCTCAGGGATGCCTCGTCATCGGGTCCGGTTCCCCGCTCCGGAGTGAAGTCGTTCCTCGGGCGACCTTTCCATTTGTGGTAAACATGCGCTCCTTCGGAGGAAGTGCGCATGATTCATCGTCTGCGGGTGTTCCTGGTCGTCCTCTCCTTTGCTGTTCTTGCCAACGCGGCGACGCCGCCCAAGGCAGCGGCACCATCGCTTCCCGACGCTTCGATCCTCAAGTCGATGCAGTGGCGCGAGGTTGGTCCCTATCGCGGCGGGCGGGCGGATGCGGTCGTTGGCATCGATGATCAGCCGAATGTCTACTACTTCGGCTCGACCGGTGGCGGAGTGTGGAAGACAACCGACGGCGGGCAGAGCTGGAAGCCGGTGTCCGATACCTTCTTCGGCGGGACGATCGGGGCGGTGGCGGTGGCGCCGTCCGATCCGAGCGTTGTCTACGCCGGGACGGGGGAAGAGACCATTCGCGGCAATGTCTCGCCCGGAGTGGGGATGTGGAAGTCGACCGACGCAGGGAAGACGTGGACGCACATCGGTCTCGATGACTCGCAGCAGATCGCGCGCATCCGCGTCCATCCTTCGAATGCCGATCTCGTTTACGTCGCGGCGTTAGGCCATGCCTTCGGGTCGAACGACATGCGCGGCGTCTATCGCTCGCGCGATGGCGGCAAGAACTGGGAGCGCATCCTCTTCGTCAATCGCGACTCCGGCGCGGTCGATCTGAACATGGACCCGTCGAATCCGCGCATCCTCTATGCCTCGACCTGGCGTTTCCGTCGCGGCGCGTATTTCTTCGACAGCGGCGGCGACGGCTCGGCGCTTTGGAAATCGACCGACGGCGGCGACACGTGGAAAGAGCTATCAAAGAACAAGGGGATGCCGAAAGGAACCCTCGGCATCATCGGCGTCAGCGTTTCGCCTTCGAATCCGCAGAACGTCTACGCGATCGTCGAAGCAAAGGAAGGCGGCGTCTTCCGCTCACGCGACGGCGGCGACACATGGGCGAAGACGACCGACTCGGCCGATCTTCGTCAGCGCGCCTGGTACTACTCGCGGATCTACGCCGATCCGAAGGACGAAGACGCGGCCTACGTCGTCAACGTCCGCTTTCACAAGACGAAAGACGGCGGCAGGACGTGGAGCGCGATCAATACGCCGCACGGTGACAACCACGATCTCTGGATCGCGCCGAGCGATCCGCGGCGGATGATCGAAGCGAATGACGGCGGGGTGAACGTCACCACCGACGGTGGCATCAACTGGACGAAGCAGGACAACCAGCCGACCGCGCAGTTCTACCGCGTTTCCGTCGACACCGATTTCCCCTATCGCATCCTAGGGCCGCAGCAGGACAACACCGCCGTGCGTATCCGTCATCGCAGCGGAGGCGGCGGCATCGGTCCGCGCGACTGGGAAGAGACCGCGGGCGGCGAGAGCGGCTACATCGTGGCCGATCCGAAGAATCCCGACATCGTTTACGGCGGCTCGTACGGCGGCCTGCTGACGATCTACAACCACCGCACCGGCGAGCAGCGCGACGTCAATCCGTGGCCTGACAATCCGATGGGATGGGGCGCGGCCGGCATCAAGCACCGCTTCCAGTGGAACTTTCCGATCTTCTTCTCGCCGAACGATCCGAACAAGATCTACGCCGCGTCGCAGTTCCTGATGGTGTCGACGAACGCGGGCCAGAGCTGGAAGACGATCAGCCCCGACCTGACGCGCAACGATCCAACCAAGGAAGGTCCCAGTGGCGGGCCGATCACCAAGGACAACACCAGCGTCGAGTACTACGACACGATTTTCTATGGCGCCGAATCTCCGGTCGAAGCCGGTGTCCTCTGGGTCGGCTCGGACGACGGACTCATTCACGTCTCGCGCGACAGCGGTGCGCACTGGGAGGATGTCTCGCCGCCGAAGGCGATCATGCCCGAATGGATCATGATCAACGAGATCGACGCCAGCCCGCTCGACAAAGGCACGGCCTACGTCGCCGCCACGAACTTCAAGTGGGACGATTTCCATCCGTATCTTTACAAGACCGATGACTACGGCAAGAGCTGGAAGAAGATCGTCGACGGGATTCCGGCGACAGAGTTCACGCGCGTCATCCGCGCCGATCCGAAGAAACGCGGACTTCTCTACGCCGGCACGGAGCGCGGCGTCTATGTTTCGTACGATGACGGCGGCCACTGGCAGTCGCTCCAGTACAAGCTCCCGATCGTCCCGATTCACGATCTGCTCGTTCACGACGACGCGTTGATTGCAGCGACGCACGGCCGCGCGTTCTGGATGCTCGACAACCTCGAGCCGCTCCGGCAGCTCACGCCCGACATCGCATCCAAGCCGGCACACATCTTCACGCCCGCGCTGACCTGGCGTACGGGCGGCGGGGGAGGGCGCGGCGGTGGGGGTGGTCAGGGGACGAATCCTCCCAACGGCGCCATCATTGATTACTACCTGCACGGCCAGAAGGTGGGTACGAAGGTTTCGCTCGCCATCCTGGGCGGCGACGGCAAGGTCATTCGCGAATACACGGGAACCGTGCAAGCGGAGCCGGCAAAGCCGGCAGAGGCGAATGGAACGGTTGGTGTGGCGCCGGCGCCGCCGGTGACTCCGCCCGCTCCCGCAGCCGGGTCCGAAAAGAAGGAAGGGGTTCAATCAGAAGGTGCGACAGCCGAGCAGAATCCGGCCGGCGAAGCCGCGGAAGAGGCGGGCGAAGAAGGCGGTCGCCGCGGCACCGACTCCAACAAACTCACCGAGGTCGTCAACGGCCACAATCGCTTCACCTGGAACCTGCGCACGAACGAGGCGAAGCGCTTCCCCGGTCTCATCATGTGGAGCGGCGGAACGATCGGACCGCGGGTGATTCCCGGAACGTATCAGGCGCGGCTGACAGTCGGCGATCAGAAGGCGGAGACCGTTCCGTTCGAAGTGAAGCAGGATCCGCGCAGCACGGCCACAGCCGCCGATTTGAAAGCGCAGTTCGACTTCGTTACCAGCGTTCACGACAAGCTTTCCGAGGTGAACGGGCAGATCACGCGCATCCGCGAGGTGCGCAAGCAGCTCACCGACGTGAAGAAGCGCGTCTCCGACAACAAGGCTATCGTCGCCGCCGCGAATGATCTCGACAAGAAGATGACGGCCGTCGAAGAGGCTCTCTATCAGACGAAGAACAAGAGCTCGCAGGACCCGCTGAACTATCCGATCAAGCTCAATGACAAGCTTGCCGGTGTCGGCGATTCCGCAGCATCAGGGCCATACGCGCCGACCGCGCAGCAGATCGAGGTGCGCGACGAGCTGGTCGTGCAGATCGACGCGCAACTCGCGAAGCTGAAAGCGATCTGGGATACGGATCTGCCTGCATTCAACAAACTGGCTGCAGGAGTACCAGTCATCAAGTAAGCCGTCTTTATCTGCGTTCATCTGCGCCATCTGCGGACAAGGCTTTTATCCGCAGATGAGCGCAGATGGGCGCAGATTCATATCTCTATCCAGCATCCCTCGCGCGCACTCGATGCGCGTGCAGCGTCGAGCACGTGCTGGTGTGCGAGGCCGTCGTCGAATGTCGCAGCAGCGGCCAATGCGCTGCGGTCGCCGTCGTCGAGCGCGGCGCGGAGCGCGAGGCCGAGAAAATACGTTCCACTGCCGAACGCGCCGCCGGCGGAGTTGCCGCGTCGTGGTGCGAGCTCGTCGCCCGCGGCCAGCGTGAACGGTTCGCCACGCATGGCTGTGAGCAGCTCTTCCCCGATCAGCCGCAGTGCGCCATCTTCGCCGTGAATCGTGATCGTCGCCGGCTCATCGGGACCTGATGCGACGGCGCTGAGAGTCAGGGCAGCGATGGCTCCGCCGGCAAGTCGAAGATTCACCAGCGCGCAGTCGTCCGAGGTGACGCCGCGCTTCGCATTCTCGAAGGGGCGCTCGGCGATGATCGTTTGCAGACTCGCCTGCGCCGCTTCGATCTCCAGGCCGAGGAAGCGCAGCGTGTCGACGAAGTGGGAGCCGACCGCGCCCCAGATTCCGCCGCCTTGTTTCGCGTCGCTCCACCAATTCCACCCTCGACTCCGATCCCCTCTTCCCGGACTCGCGTACCGCACCTCGGCATACCTGACTCCGCCCAGCTCGGCGATGCGCTCGCGCGCCGCGCGAAACGAGGGGAGAAAGCGCAGCTCGTGATCGATGAGCGCGAGTTGATCCGGGTGACGACGCGCTGCGGCGACGAGTTGCTCCGCTTCGGCCACGTGGAGCGCCATCGGCTTCTCGCTTAGAACGTGTTTGCCGGCGTCGAGCGCAGTCGAGGCCATCGACAGATGTTCGGAAGGGGGCGTTACGATCGTGACGAGATCGATATTCGACGCGATCAGCGCGCGCCAATCGTCGAACGCTTCGAGCCCGAGCTCGCCGGCCGCGCGGCGCGTCCGATCGGCGTTGTGTCCTGCAATCGCAACCACTTCGAGCCCTGCCTCGCGGAACGCGGGAGCCTGCACGCGCGCTCCCCAACCGGTGCCGATGATGCCGACGCGCGCCATGCTGCGATCAGCTTACTTCGTTGGCCATCGGCGTGCCGAGACCGCAGAAGAGGCCGACCAGATCGAGAAGCTCGGCGACGTGGAAAGGCTTCTCCAGAATCACGGCCGGCTTCAGATCCTCATCGCTCGCCTCCAGCTTGTAGGCCGAGATGATGATCACCGGCGATTCTTTGCGGCAGCCGCGGAACCAACGCAGCCACTCGCGGCCGTCCATACGCGGCATAGCCAGATCGAGGATGACCAGGAGGATGTCGGGATTCTGTTCGACGAGCGGGATCGCGTCCCGACCGTCGGATGCGGTGAGCACCTGGAAGCCGTAGGGGAGCAGGAGGTCGCGATACGAGGCGAGCAGTTTCGCGTCATCGTCGATGACCAGCAGCTTGCGCAGTTTGAACGGCGTACGCCGGGCTTGAATGCTCACCTATGCTCCGTCGGTTGCGTGAAAATGTTGAGTTTCCGAGGCAGGGAGAACGACTGCAAGTGGCATACCGTGCGGGACAGTGGGGGTGGGGGGCGGGGAGTTGGGTGTGGGAGTCGGCGGGAGTCGGGAGTCGGGAGTCGGGGGTCGGGAGTCGGGAGTCGGAGCAACAAACTGAGACGTTTGGTTTTTCTCCGACCCCCGACCCCCCAACAACCGACTCCCACTCCCCACCCCCCACTCCCCACCCCCTACAATCCCCCAATGCTCGACGTCTCCGTCCACAACCTGTCGTTCGCCTACGCGGGCTTCGCGCTACGCGACGTCACGCTCACGTTTCCGAGATCGACGCATACGGCGGTCGTCGGGCCGGCGGGGTGCGGTGCTTCGACACTGCTGCAGATCATGGCCGGCGCGGTCCGGCCGGACTCAGGTGAGGTGCGCATCGGTTCCCGCGTCGTCAACGATCTGAAGGCGGGGCGGCGGCCGTTGCTTCATGCGGTCTCGTCGATTGACGCACCGCGGCGCTGGTCGGTGCGACATCTGCTCATCGCGGCGGCGCGGCAGCGGACGCTCGATCGCGAAGACCGGCAGCATGAAGTCGAGCTGGCAACGTCGAAGTGGCGGCTCGGCGATCTTCTCGACCGGCGCCTCGACTCCCTTTCATCGACCGAGGTGGTGCGCGCACACCTCGCGCGCATCGAGATCTTGAAGCCTGCCATCCTCCTCGGCGATCGGATGCTCGAGCGGCTCAATCTCGCCGAGAGCGTCAGCATCGTCGACGAGTGGTACCGCACCCTTCGCGTCCTCGGCACGACGGTGATCAGTGCGCCGTCATCACTGATCGAGCTCGGCGCGAGCGACCGCGTCGTGGTGCTCGACAATGGCCGCGTCGTGCAGCAAGGTGTTCCTTCCGAAATCTACGGCGATCCGCGCAGTGAGGCCGCCGCGATGGCAACCGGTGACGTGAATGCGATCCCGGTCACCGTTCGCGGGAACGTAGTCGAGTCATTGATCGGTTCGTGGGACCTGGCGACGCCGCCGTTTCAGGGAAGCGGCATCGCGCTCGCCCGCCCCGCCGACTTCACCCTCGCCGGCCCGAACGAAGAATCAGACCTGATCTTCGGCGTCGAAGAAGCAAGCTTCTACGACGGAGCCTGGCACG
>DATLVW010000834.1:0-4357 GCA_035577085.1 Thermoanaerobaculia bacterium | reverse complement strand
TGCAGTGCCAGGAGTGTTCCCCGGAAAAAGAAGGAGAAGCACATGGCACGTGGCGGCGGCAATGCACCGACGAACATCACCTGGATCATCTGTCTCATTCTCTACATCGTGGCGCTGGCCGGGCATTTTGGCCACATCCAGGCCATCACTCCAGTGATCGCGCTCTGGTCGTGGATCATCGGACTCGGCCTGCTCCTCGTAGCCTGCCGCGTCCGCGGGTTGTAGCGCCTGCGGTTCACGGCGCTTCCGCGAGCACCGCGTCGATCCGGCGCGACAACTCCGCTTCGGAAATCCTCGTTGGCGCGTACATGCGCACGAGGCCTTTCCGATCGATGAGGACGAACGTCGGCGTGGCCGAGACGCCGTAGCGCACCATCGTCTCGGTATCGATGATGGCCGGCACGCCGTCGAGTCCCGCGTAAAGCTCGCCCCACACCTTTTCGATCTGCGCCTGCTCCTCGGCGGGCGTTGCCTTGTTGTTCTCGCCGACGCTGCCGTAGAGACGCGTGGCCGTGATCAACGACAGCCCTTTCGATTGATACTTTTTCCAGACGCGCGTCAGCGACGGCGCCTGCGCCCGGCAGTCGCCGCATCCCTGCGCGAAAAAGTAGAGGAGCACCGGTTTTCCGCGGAGTGCCTCGAGCGATACGGGCGCCGCTCCGATGAACTTTGCAGTCTCGAGCGCGGGAGGCTGGTGCCCTTCGAGCGACAGGAGATTGATGTTCTTGTTGATTCGCGACCGGAGGGAGGGAGCGGTTGCGTGCTCCAGTTCTCCGGTGAAGTACCGGATCGCCGCCCCTCGCCCGTTCTGCGCGGCGATCAGGCGACCCTCGACCTCGATGGCGGCTCCAAAGGGAGTGAGAAGGTCCGCCTTCTCGACGGGGATCTCGCGGTGCAGCTCGGCGACGTATTCCTTCGCCACCTCGCTCTTTCCCTCCATCTCCGCGCCGCGGGCCAGCCACCCGATCGCGTTGAGGTACTCGGCATCGACGCCGGTTGCCAGCTTGTAATCCTCGACAGCAGCGATGCCGCTGGCCAGGTCGCCGGCCGAAAGTTTGTAACGAACACCGCTGACCAGATCACCAGCCTGGCCGGCTGCGGCGAACAGGAAGAGGACAAGAACTGCGAAAAGTCTCCGGGTCATAAAAGCCTCCATTTCGATTTGTCTTCATTTGAGACGCGGGAAGGGTGGCAAAGGTTTCTCGCGAGTGGAGCGCCGTGCGAAAAACGTAGCGCCGGCGGCCCGCCGGCTGAACCGCCGCCGGCCCGGCGGCGACCCCAATCCATCGCCCAAAACTGGCGATCCATTTGCACTCCCAACCGCCATGATTCGCAAGCTCAAAACAGGCGAATACCGCCTCTATTCGCGCAAAAAGAACCCCAGCACCGGCAAGCGCCGCAACCTCGGCACGTTCAAGACGCGCGCGGCAGCCGAGACGCACGAGCGGGAAGTCCAGTATTTCAAGCGACACTGACCGCTGCCGCGCCGTTTCGCGGTAGGGTAGCGCTCGTTGCCGATGCCGGACTTTGAAACGATTGCTGCTCCTGTCGCCGCCGAGGCTAACCGTGCCGAGAGACTGGCTCTGCGCGTCGTGCAGGTAGGTGCGATCGCCGTCGTGATCGTCGTCAGCACCCTGCACATCTTCGAGCTCGACCGCTTCTTCGTCCCGAAGGAGCTGGCCTTCCATCTGACCGCCGTCGTGGCGGGACTCCTCCTCATTCGCGCGATGGGTCGCCTCGCCATCACACGCGTCGAGGTGTTTCTGGCCTGCTACGTTCTTCTCAGCGCGATCTCGGCGTTGATGGCGACGAATCGATGGCTGGCGTTGCGCGCACTGGCGATCAGCGCCTCGAGCGTTGTGCTCTTTCGCGTGGCGCGAACGCTGCGGAATGCCGGCCTGGCTCGTGCGGTCATTCACGGACTCGGACTCGCGGTCATGCTCGTGGCGGTGATGTCGCTGCTGCAGACATACGGCGTGCGGACCGATTTCTTCGCTGAGAACCGCTCCCCCGGCGGCACCCTCGGCAACCGCAACTTTGTGGCGCACGTGGCGGCGTTCGGATTGCCGCTGCTCCTTTTCAGCGCGATGGGAGCGCGCAGCAGGCGGGCGTATGTGTGGCGCGCTGCCGGCGCCGCGCTCGTGGTCGTCGCGCTCGTGTTGACGCGTTCGCGCGCCGCGTGGCTGGCGTTCGCGGTCACCGCAGTCGTGGTGCTTGCGGCGATGCTCTTTTCGAAAGCGCTGCGACGCGATGCGCGGACGTGGAAACGGCTGGCGGGCATCGGGCTCATCGCCGCAGCAGGAATCGGCGCGGCGCTGGTGCTGCCGAACACGCTGCACTGGAACGACGACAATCCGTATCTCGAGTCGTTGCGCCGGGTCACCGATGCCCAGGAGGGGAGCGGGCACGGGCGCCTCGTGCAATACGGGCGGTCGCTGCTCCTTGCGGCGCGCCATCCGTTGTTCGGTGTCGGTCCTGGCAACTGGCCGGTTACTTATCCTGCGCATGCGGCGAAGAATGATCCATCGCTCGACCAGGGCGACACGGGGATGACGTCGAATCCGTGGCCGAGCAGCGATTGGATGGCCTGGCTCACCGAGCGCGGTCCTGCCGCCTTCCTGCTGCTACTCTTCGCGGTTCTCAAGGTCGCGCGGGATGGATTACGCCAGTTGCGGCGTGCGCGCGATGCCGAGGAGGCGATCGCCGCGGTCGTGTTGCTGGCGACGCTCGCCGGTGCGTGCGTGGCGGGTGCGTTCGATGCCGTACTCCTGCTGGCCGTGCCGGCGTTTCTGGTGTGGGCGGCCATCGGTTCGTTGTGGATCCCGGAGGAATCTCCATCACGGCCGGCTTGGCAGTACGCGTTCGTAGCGATGATCCTCGTGTCGGCCATCGGCGTGTACCGCAGCGCGAAGCAACTCATGGCGATGAGTCTCTTCTCAGCGGGTGGCCGTGCTTCGATCACCCGCGCCGCGGAGATCGACCCGGGTAACTACCGCATCCAGATGCGCCTTGCGCGCATGGGCGGCCGCGCGCACTGCGAGCACGCCCGCGCCGCGCACGACCTTTTCCCGACGGCGCGTGCGGCCGCGCAGGTAGCGCGCGGGTGCGGGAAGTGATGTTCGCGGGAGTCGTTTGTCGGGAGTCGGAGAAAGAAACGCCGACCTCCTTCTCACATCCGGGTTGCGGGAACCGCGTGTTGGGAGTCGGGGAGCCGGAGAAAAGAAACGCCGGTCTTCTTCTCCGATAACCACCCCCGACCCCCGACCCCCCGAACGGGTTGGCGGGTCAAATTTCGCGTCTCACTCATTCCGATTGCCCGTTAACGCGTTCCGATTTCGCATTAACGGTTTCTGGTTTCACACTCATGTGATCTGGTTTCACATTAGTGTGAAATGATTTACCGTTCATGGAATCTGGTTTCACACTCATGTGATCCGTTTCACATTAGTGTGAAATGGTTTTCTACTTGATTCCATTTTTGCACGGAAAACAGGCACCTTTTCGTCGGAAGTCGCGTTTCGGGCGTCGGGAGTCGACGAGAAAAGGCCGATCTGCTTCTCCGACCCCCGACCCCCGACCCCCGACACGCGACTCCCGACACTAGAATGCCCGCATGAAACTTTCCGACGTTCGCGCGCTTGTCACTGGTGGCACTTCTGGAATTGGATTCGAGATCGCCCGGCAGTTGAAAGAGAAAGGTGGCGATGTCGTTATCTGTGGGCGCGATGACGCGAAGCTGCTCGAAGCGGCGGACAAGATCGGCGCACACGGCGTCCGCGCCGATGTGGGCGTGGAGCGTGAGGCGGTCGACCTTGTGCGGCAGACCATCGCGCTGCTGCCCGGGTACAACGTCCTGATCAACAACGCCGGCTTCGGCTCGTTCGCGCCGCTTCTCGACACCGATCTGCCGGCGATGCAGCAGATGTTCGCCACGAACGTGTTCGGAGCGATGGTCGTCGCGCGCGAGTCGGCGCGCCACTTCGTCGCCAGGAAGCGCGGCAACATCATCAACATGTCGTCGTCTGCCGGAGTGCGCGGCTTCGCGGGTGGGACCGCCTACGCGGCGAGCAAGTTCGCCGTCTCCGGAATGACCGAGTGCTGGCGCGCGGAGCTGCGAAAGCACGACATCCGCGTGATGCAGATCAATCCCAGCGAAGTGCAGACGGAGTTTCATCGCGGAGGCCGTGCGCTGAGTGACCGGAAACTCCGCGCCGAGGAGATCGCGCACGCTGCGCTGTCAATGCTGGAGATGGACGACCGCGGCTTCATCACCGAGCTGTCGGTTTGGGCGACGAATCCGGATTAGCTTCGAGAAAGGCTGAACCACAGAGACACAGAGGTCACAGAGGAGAGCCTT
>DATLVW010000833.1:0-3241 GCA_035577085.1 Thermoanaerobaculia bacterium | reverse complement strand
CTCCAGTGCGCCTCTCTCAATCGAGTTCCATCATCGGGGCGAGACGCTGCTCTGGCAGTTCGGTCCCTATCGCGACGGAAAGTACCGGGTGTTGCGCGCCAATGGACAACAAGCCTTCGATGTTCCGGCGAGCGACGCCTTCCGGCTCGGCGACCTGCCCGGCATCTCACTGCGCGTCGAATATCAGTCGCCCGCTGGCTGGGTCACCTATTCGCCTGACTTCGCACTCGACTTCGTGCATCATCCCGACGTGACATGGCGCCGCTGACTCTTCATCACGATGCTGCCCCGCTGCACGCGCAATACGGAAGCGCCGAGCCGTTCCCTCACATCGTGCTCGACGGTCTTTTCGACGATGAGGCTCTCGACGCGGTTCTGCGTGAGTTTCCCGACCGGAAGGCGATGAAGTGGCGCGAGTTCGATAGCCCGACGGAAAAGAAGCTCGGCTACTACCACGAGAGCAGCAGCATCTCGAAGACGGTGCGCGATTTCCTGAACGACATGAATTCGTTCGAGATGCTGCTCTGGCTGGAAGCGCTCACCGGCATCGAGGGGCTGATCCCCGATCCTTACTTCGGCGGAGGCGGTCTGCATCAGATCGAGCCTGGAGGTTTCCTCAAGGTGCACGCCGATTTCAACGTCCATCCGAAGCTGAAGCTGGACCGGCGGCTGAACCTGCTCGTCTACCTGAATAAGGATTGGCGCGACGAGTACGGCGGCCATCTGGAGTTGTGGGACCGCGATGGGAAGAGCTGCCGGAAGAAGATCCTTCCCCTCTTCAATCGCACCGTGGTCTTCTCGACGAGCGACACGTCGTTCCACGGACATCCCCATCCGCTCACGCCGCCGGCCGGGGGATCGCGCAAGTCCGTCTCGCTCTACTACTACACGGCCGGACGCCCCGAGGAGGAGCGGTCAGCGGCGCACGACACACTCTTCATTCCGTGATGCCGTAGAATCGTTGCCGATGCGAAGTACCGTTGCCTCCATGCTCGCCCTCAACGTTGCCCTCATTACGGGCGCGCTCGTCCTTGCCGGATGCCAGAAGAAGCAGGAGACGGCGGCTCCCGGACGGCGCGTGATTACGACGAACACTCCGCAAAACGAATCCGGCAAGCGCGCCAGCGTCATCGACCGCGTCGGAACTGCCGTCATCGAAAAGATGCTCGTCGGTATTCAACTCGGCCCGGATGGAACCGTGAGTGAGCAGCAGACCGTCGTCCCCGCGGGCGATCCGGTCTACGTGACCTTGCGGTTGCGCGACTCGCCGGTCGGCCTGCGCACGAGTGCGGTCTGGTACGACGCGCACGACCAGCAGATCGCCCGGGAGCAGAAGGACATGAACGGGACGAAGGTGGCCACGTTCGCGCTCAGTCAGAAACTGACGCCGGGCAAGTACCATGTGCGGGGCTACTGGGGTGGCAACATCGCCGACGACCGGGAGTTCGTTGTCGTGCCGAAATCGAAGCGATCGAAATGACACTTGCGCGTGAGAGCGAGTTTCTCCTGCCGCTGTTTCCGCTGCCGAACCTCGTCTTCTTTCCGGAGACGCATCTGCCGCTTCACGTCTTCGAGCCGCGTTATCGCCAGCTCATCGCCGACGTGAGCGCGCGCGATCACCGTTTCGGCATCGTGCTCCTGCAGCCGGGTTGGGAGAACGACTACTTCGGGTCGCCGCCCGTCTACACCTGCGGCACGATGGTGCGGATCGAAGAGGCGATGCCGCTCGACGACGGCCGCTACAACATTGTCGTCAGCGGCGAGACGCGCTTCCACATTGTGAACGAAGTGTCGCGCGAGCCGTACCGGACCGCGCGCGTCATCGCACGGCCGCAGAACGAGGATGACCCGGCGGCGGCGTACGCGCAGCGCACGTGGCTCGCGGATCTGTCGCAGCAGTACCTGCACTTTCTGCCCGAGGGGGGAAGCGTGCCGGTGATGCAGACCGTCGGCCTGGAAGCGCTGACGAACTCGATCGTCATGGCGCTGAACATCGATGTCGTGGAGAAGCAGCGCCTGCTGGAGATCGACGATGTCACGGCCCGGGCCGAGGATGTCGGCTCCGAGTTGCAGCACAGGATCGAGAGCATGCAGTTCCTAGCGCCGTTCCGTCAGGGTGGGGATCCGAACAGGAACTGAGGGCGGGGGTCGCTCACGCGAAGACGCGAAGACGCGAAGAGTTTTTGTTGCTGTCCTTCGCGTCTTCGCGTGCTACGTCCTCAACTCCACATCCACCATCGAAGCAATCGCATCCCGGTCCGCTCTCGTTTTGCGCAGGAAGAATGGGCCGGCGCTGGGAACGTGCAGGCGAAGGACGGCGTCAAGTAAGGCGGGACGGGACAGTAGAAACGCCACGCGCCGGCTCCATCCGATACGGCGGCCGAAGAGCTGCGCGTGACGGGCGCGATACGCGTCCTCGCTGTGTCTACGGTCGCCGTTCTCGAGCGCCGCGGCGATGAACGGCGCGGCAACGAGTGCCGACTGCAGCGCCATGGCCATGCCGTTGCCGGTCAGCGGATCGATGACGCCCGAGGCATCGCCGATCATGAAGATCCCTTCCTCGACCGCGGATCGCGACCGGAAGATGACCGGCTCCGATGAGAGAAATCCTTCCTGCGCCGGTGTGTGCCGCGCGTACATCTCCTCGAGCGCCCGCTCCTCGGCACGAATGGCTTCGATGAATGCATCCCACCGTCCCTTGAGACCCTGCAAGCGGTCCGCGTGCACGAGACCGCAGATGTTCGTGATGCCGCCTTCGACTTCGCTGACGCCGAGGTAGCCGCGTTTGAACGAATAGAGCTCGATCGTTCCGTCGCTGGTGCCACCTCGATAGTGCCGTTTGAACCCGAAGTTCCGATGGGAGCGATCGCGTACAAAGGCGCGCCCGAGCTGCTGATCGAAACGGCCCCAGCGTCCCCACGCGCCGGCCACGACCCGCGCACGAACGGCGCCGCCATCGAAGGTCACGCTGTCGCGTGTCACTTCCGAGGCCGTGCCGGTGACCGGGTGCGCTCCGTCTGCGACGGCGCGGCGGAAGAGCGCGTCATCGAGCAGCATGCGCGATACGCCGCGAGCAGGATGAGGAAAGTCGAATTCGTAGTTGCGATGTCGCCCGACGATCCGGCAGTGGGAGATCTCCGGCGCTGCGTGGGCGTCGAGCTCGTCGCGGAGGCCGAGGGCGTCAATGATGGGGAGGGCGTCGTAGGAGAGGAACTCGCCGCACAGTTTGTCGCGCGGAAAG
>DATLVW010000832.1:0-28224 GCA_035577085.1 Thermoanaerobaculia bacterium | reverse complement strand
CTCCCCACTCCCCACTCCCCGCCCCCCGAGAACGAATCCTCATCCGCCGCTTGCTCATCCTCGCGGCGGTCGTGTTCATCGGCGTTGCTGCGTACAGCCGGCTCGATCTGCTCTACTCGCACAAGTTCTTCGACAATACCGGACGGGCTCAGTGGATCTGGCCGGTGCATCGGATGGCTGAGGGTGATCCGGTGGCGTTCTTTGCGACGTACGATTTCGATCTTCCGCCGAATCGAAACTTCACGCGGATCAAGATGCTTGGTGATCCGGAGTACACGCTGTATTTCAACGGCGTGGCGGTCGGCGGACGCCGGGTTGGCGATGGTAATCAGGCGCTCGACACATACGACGTCAGCAATCTGGCGCACGATCATGGGAACCGCATGGTCGTGGCCGTGCGCAGCGCGAACGGCGTGGGAGGACTCATCGCTGCGGTTGATCTGACCCGCGAGTTCGCGAACTTCATCGTCACCGGGAGCGACTGGCACATCGTGCAGCGGTGGCACGACGATCTGCTCGTCCGCGATCCTCCGGCCGGCGAGATCAGGCGTCCGCAACTTCTGGGACGTCCACCGGCACGGCGCTGGAACTATCTGACGCAGAAGGACGCGGCATTCTTTGCTCCGACAAAGCAAGTCATTGGCGCGCAGCAAACCTTCGACTTCAAGACTGCGCTTCCGGAGATTGCGGTCATCGGCGGTACCGCGGTGATGATTTCGCGAAAGACGGCGGCGACGGCGTACGACTTCGGGACGGTGACGAGCGGGCGAGTGAGGCTCACGATCCGAAAGGTCGAGAACGGACCGCGCAACGTCACCGTCCGCTTCGCCTACGAGCGCGCGCAGCTATTCACGGTCGATGAGCCGGTGGAGCAGTTCGTGTTCGCGGCGGGAGAACGAAGCCTGCTCGATGAGGAGATCCGCAACTTTCGCTACATCACCGTCTATGGCGGCGCGGCGACGGTCGACGTGCTGCGGTGAGAAGCAGAGATCAGAAGAGGCAGAGATCAGAGATAAGAGACTTGTCTGCTGATTCCACGTGATCTCTGATCTCTAATCCCTTGTCTCTGTTGAGAAGGAGAGATCAGAAGAGCAGAGATCAGAGATAGAGAGGCTTAATGATTCCACCTGATCTCTGATCTCTAATCTCTAATCCCTTGTCTCTGTCTCTCAGAAGAGCACCTTCAGCACAAAGTACGACTGCGGCGTGATCGTCTTCGACTCGATTGCCTGCGCTTCGTCGTGGGTGAGATGAAAACGGCCTGCAGCGGCGCCAGTCGTCGTTTTCATGAAGATGTCGGCGTAATCGATCTGCACTCCCGTGATCCCGGCATTGCGAACCATCAGGAACGCGGTTGCCGAGAGCGTGTTGAAGACTTTGTCCTCGGTGTCCGCCGTGAGGTCGGCGCGAAGGGAGTGGGGACCGGTGGCGATGAGCTTGTGCTCGAAGATTCCGACGTTCTCGTAGGCGCGCTCGAACTTGCCGAGGACGTCCGTACCGAGGAGTGCGCCTGGAGCGACGGGGATGGTCGCCTCGACTGGTGCCGCCGCACCGGGAGCTTGCGCTGGCGGAAGTTTGTGCAGCTTGATGGTCGCGCCGAGCTGGGATGTTTTCGTCGTCGACGTGACAGGAATCTGCTCGACACCGAAGAGGTCTCCGCCGCCCAGCCGGGTCATCTCCTCGGACTTGGCGACGTTGATGACGTTTGGATCGAGGTTGAGCACCGTGCCGTTGACGAGGTTCAGGACAGCCTTGCCGTTGACGACCGTCCATTTCGACTTCGCCTCGTAGCGCGTCCCATCCTTGAGCACGACCCAGTAGCTGGCAGCGAAGGCGGGGATGGCAACGACGGCAGCAAGAACGGCAACGATCATTCTCTTTTTCACGCGGGGCTCCTCGGAATGGCGCTTCAGGACCGTCGATTATACTGGCCACCAATGCTCGTCGTCATGGAAGCCGGAGCCCGGCCCGATCAAATTGAAGCGGTTGTCCGCCATATCGAGAAGATGGGTCTGAAGGCCCATGCCATCCCCGGAGCGAACCGGACAGCAATCGGTATCACCGGAAAACCCGGGACCGCGGACCCCGAGGTTCTCGAGAACTATCCCGGAGTCAAGGAAGTCATCCGCGTCTCGCACGCTTACAAGCTCGTCAGCCGCGAGGCCCGGCCGGATGACAGCGTCATCAATGTCGGAGGCGTCGATGTCGGCGGCAATGGCATCATCGTCGTCGGCGGACCGTGTGCAGTGGAGTCGCTCGATCAGTCGCGTGCGATCGCCGAGGGGATTCGAAACGCGGGAGGGCAGTTGTTTCGCGGCGGCGCGTACAAGCCACGCACGTCGCCCTACTCGTTCCAGGGATTGGGCGAACCGGGGCTGGAGATTCTGGCGAGGATTCGCGAGGAGTTCGACCTTCCCATCGTCACCGAGGCCATCGACAACGAGGCGCTCGCGCTGGTCGACCAGTACGCCGACTGCATCCAGATCGGCGCCCGCAACATGCAGAACTTCTCGCTGCTCAAAGCGGCCGGACGCGCGCGCAAGCCGATTCTTCTGAAGCGCGGGATGTCGGCGACGCTGGAGGAGCTGCTTCTCTCGGCCGAGTACATCATGGCGGAGGGGAACTACAACGTGATCCTGTGCGAGCGCGGTGTGCGTACGTTTGCCGATCACACCCGCAACACGCTCGATCTCTCCATCATCCCGGCCATCAAGCGCATCAGCCATCTGCCGGTGCTCGTCGACCCCAGCCACGGAACCGGCAAGCGCAACAAAGTGGCGCCGATGTCGCGCGCGTCGATCGCTGCCGGCGCGGACGGCGTGTTGATCGAGGTCCACCACAAGCCGGAGGAAGCGCTGTCCGATGGACCGCAGGCGATCCTGCCCGAGGCGTTTGCGGTGATCGTGCGGGAGTGCGATGCCATCGCGCGCGTGGTGGGAAGATCGCTGCAACCGGCGCTTGCGGCGACGGTGTGAAGTCGCGGGAGTCGTTTGTCGGGCGTCGGGGGTCGGAGTTAGATCCGTGCAAGACGGCCGGGCCAATTTGAAAAAGGTCAAAACCCTACCGGTATTTGGTCCGAGACCTATTTCAAGAGGGTCAAAACCCTACCGAAATTGGTCCGAGACCTATTTCAAGAAGGTCAAAGCCCTACTGAAATTGGTCCGGGACCTATTTCAAGAAGCCCAAAACCTTACTGAAATTGGTCCGGGACCTATTTCAAGAAGCCAAAAACCCTACCGAAATTGGTCCGGGACCTATTTCCAGAAGGTCAAAGCCCTACCGAAGCAGGTCCTGAACGTATTTCACGAAGGTCAAGACCCTACCAAACAGGTCCGGGACGTATTTCACGAATGTCAAAACCCTACCAAACAGGTCCGGGACGTATTTCACGAAGGTCAAAACCCTACCAAACAGGTTCGGGACGTACTTCAAGAAGGTAAGGCGTCTACCGAAATCATAAGGCTTCCGTCGTCTTCAGATGACGTCGCGGCAGGGGCTGGCTCTTCTCCGACCCCCGACCCCCGACAAGCGACACCCACGTCCGACCCCCGATGTCCTACGACTCCCTCACCCGATGCACCCGCAGCAGGTTCGTTTTCGCCCGCTGGTAGACCGGTGACCCCATCAGAATCACCAGCCGGTCGCCCGGGACGACGATGTCGCGGCTGATGAGAAACTCATCGACCCGCTCGACGATCTGCTCGTGATACTCACCAACCTCGCGCAGCACGAATGGCTGCACGCCCCACAGCACGTTCATGCGGCGCGCGACCCACGTCGACGGGGTCAGAGCGATGATCGGCTGTTTGGGCCGGAACTTCGACATCAGCCGCGCGGCAAAGCCGGTCTGCGTGAAGACGATGATGAACTTGGCGTCGAGCTGCTGGGCAGCGTAGTTGGCGGCGCCGGCCAGGGCGTCTGTGAACTCGTCGGTCTCCGTCGAAACGCGGAAGGGATCGCGTCCGCCGGCCATCTGAAACTGGCGATTCTGCTCCGCCGCCATGATGATGCGCGCCATCATCTGCACGGCTTCCACCGGATAGGCGCCGGACGCGGTCTCCGCGGATAGCATGACGGCATCCGATCCATCGAAGATCGCGTTGGCCACATCCGACGCCTCGGCGCGCGTAGGCCGCGAGTTCGAGGTCATCGACTCCAGCATCTGCGTGGCGGTAATGGCAAAGCGCCCCCAGACCGCCGCCTTCTGCAGCACGCGTTTCTGCACGATCGGCACATCCTCGGGTGGCAGCTCGACGCCGAGGTCGCCGCGCGCGACCATCACACCATCGCTGACGTCGAGGATGTCTTCGAGCGCATCGATGGCCTGCGACTTTTCGAGCTTGGCGATGATGTTGATCTCGTCGCCGCCGAGGTCGCGGAGCAGCGAGCGAAGCTCCACGATGTCGGACCGCCGCCTGATGAACGACGCAGCGATGTAGTCGAGCTGGTTGGCGACAGCGAAGGCGACATCCTCGCGGTCCTTCTCAGTAATCGCCGGAATGGTCAGCTCGGTGTCGGGAAAGTTCATCCCTTTCTTCGACGAGATCGGTCCGCCGTGAACGACGCGCGTCAGCACCTTTGTGGCGTCGACCGCAGCAACGACGAGCTCGACGAGGCCGTCATTGATGAGGATCCGCTGGCCGATTTGCACCTCGCGCGGCAGGGGAGTGAAGGGCGTGGAGACGATGGAGCCGTTTCCTGCCACGGCCTCGGTCGTGATGGTGAACATCTGACCCGGCTGCAGGTGGATGACCCCGTCAACCTCGCCGATCCTTAGTTTGGGTCCCTGAATGTCGCCGAGGATGGGGATGTACTTGCCGTGGTCGGTAGCCACACGACGAATAATCTCGATGAGGCGCAGCCGGTCGGTGGGCGTTCCGTGAGAGAAGTTCATCCGGAAGACATCGACGCCGGAAGTTAACAAGCGAAGAATGACGTCTTCGGAGCCGCAAGCGGGCCCGAGCGTGGCGATGATTTTGGTGCGGCGCATCACGTTTCATATATCACGCGAAGCCGCGAAGCCGCGGAGGGGCGAGACACGTTTCTCACTTCGCGGCTTCGCGACTTCGCGTGAACAATCTGTAAGTCCTCACCAAAACCTCACGTTCCGTCATTTGACTCGGGACAAGCGACTCCATACACTCGCTTGTTGAGAAGGAGGGCCTATGCGCCGACTGCGTGCGATCGCGATTGCTTCACTTGCCATCGTCTTCGCTGTTCCTGCGCAATCGGAGGTCCCGCTTCCGGCGGTGCTGCAGGTTCTCGGCAGCGTGACCAACTCCGCGCGGCCTGTCGGCAATGCTCTCGTCATCGCCCTCAACCTCAACAACCTCGCCGCGATCCAGACGTTCACGAGTAGCGACGGCTCGTTTTCGCTGCCGCAACTTCCTGCCGGCGTCTACCGCATCATCGCCATGAAGTACGGCTTCACGCCGGCGATCGAGACCATCGTACCGACGAAGAAAGAGCATCGATTGAAGCTGCGGCTCGAGACGGAGAAGCAATCGAAGGGCACGAATCAGGAGATGTGGGAGATTCGGGGCTCGCTGCCGCCTGATGTCCTCCGCCAGATCGATATGGTGATGGCGCCGCCGCCCGATCCGATCGGACCTGGCGCGTTGGCTTACGAAGTTCCCCGATTCAAGGGCGAGATGGTGTCGATGACCGGCATGTCCGCAGGCACGACGACCTCGCCGTCCGGTCCGGCGTTCGCCCAGACCGCGCTCGGACTGCAAAGCCGCGTCGGCGACAACTGGCAGATCGGTTTCCACGGCAACCTTCATCGTGTCGAAGACCCGACCGACAACGAATCCTTTGGCACTCCGGTCGCCGCATCCAGCGCGGCAGCCATCGAGATCCGATCGTCGCCCACCGATTCGTACCGGCTGACCTCGACCCGCTCGTGGTGGCGTTACCGTGACGAGATTCCTTCTGAATCGCAGGCGGATATCCGTTCGCATGACTTCGAGTGGGCGCACGGCGACTCGCACGTACAGGTTCGTTACCTCGCGCAGCAGAACCTTTTCGTTGCCTCCCCCGGTTCCGAGCTCATCGAGATCAGGGGCGACACCACTGTCTTTCAAACGCCGCGCAACGACCTCGGCGTTTCGCTGCGCGTGACGCAGGAGACCTCGCGCACGACCGCGGGAGCCGTAGCTGCGCCAACCTTGCGAACGGCCGACGTCACCGCGAATGCGAAGTTCGAACTGGTGCCGGCGTTCACGGTCGACTATGGGATGTCCAGCCGCGTCGGCCTCTACGGAACCGAATGGGCACCGCGCAGCGGCGCCGAGTGGAAAGTCGGGAAGGAGACGGCGCTGGTCGTCTCCGGGATGTACAAAGTCGTCGACTCAGAACATCAAAACACCTTACCGAGCGTCGTGGTCTGGACCGATGACTCGGGACAACTGCCGCGGTACGCCTACTCTGTCGGCATCGTCTCGGGCGACAATTCGCGCGAGCACTTCAGCGTCGTCGGCAGCGTCAGCGCGGTCGATACGCCGCTCCGCATCGTCTTCACGGACGGACTCGAACATTTCTGGGACGGCCTCTACATCGATGCCGGCGACATTCGCCGCGATGTTCGTGTCGCGTTCCGCAAAGAGCTCGGACGACGTTTCCTGCTCGATGTCTCCTCGATGGCGGGCACCGCTTCACCAGCCCATCCCGGCGTCACGTCCCGCGGGGGAGAGAAGCTCTACCTCGCCGGTGACGTGGAGTCGACATTCTCCCCGACGCGAACGACGCTCGCCGTCTCCTACCGTCAGATCAATCAGCCCCAACCCAACGGCGGCGACGCCTACCGCACCCATCGCGTCGACCTGCGCCTCGCACAATCGCTCCATCTGCCACTCGATCTCAAGGTGCTGCTAGGGATCGAGCTCGCCCGCGCCGAAAACTCCCGCATCCTGCTCGACGCGCTCGACGCCGACGGCGTGACGAGGCGGTATCTGGGCGGGCTGGCTGTGAACTTCTGAGGTTGCTGTGTCGGACGCAAAAGAGCCGAAACGGAAACGCTGCTTTGTTATCACTCCTATCGGCGATCCGGGATCGCAAGTTCGCCGGGCAACCGATGGGCTGGTCACGAATGTCATCCGTCCAACGCTGCAAGCGAACGGGTTTGATGTCGCGGCTGCCCACGAAATCTCCGCTCCAGGTTCAATCACCATGCAAGTAATCGATCGGTTGCTCAACGATGAACTCGTGGTCGCTAACCTTAGCGGGCTGAATGCGAACGTGATGTACGAGCTAGCCGTGCGACATGCTGTCCGACTCCCCGTCATCACGCTTGCCGAAGAAGGTACCGAACTACCTTTCGATATTGCTGATGAGCGCACTATCTTCTTCACGAATGACATGCACGGAGTCGATGAAGTGCGTCCCAAACTCGAGGCAGCGATGAATTTGGCCTTAGCTGAGACGGCGCCCGACAACCCGATTTACAGGGCGCGTGAAGCGAAGGTCATGCGTGACGTAGTCGCAAAGAACGACACGGAAAAATACGTTCTCGACCGTCTCGAAGCGATTGAGGCAGCGATTTCACGCCTCGCATCTCCTCCCACCGTGTCACATGAGCTACGGGACCCAAGGGTGCTGCGCGGTAGGCCGCAGCACAAGATCAAGCTCCGTGGTACCGACGAAGCGTGGGAAAATGCCCGCCGAGCGTTTTACGATACGGATTGCGTTTCAAGCATCAAGATGATGTCCAACGATGGTATTTTTGACGTTGCGCTGACACTCCGCGGACCCATGAATCGTGCCGCCGTCCATCGTATCGCGCGTGATGCCGGACTGGAGGTAATGCCGCGCGAGCCATCCCTCCCGGCCGCCTAACCAGTACCTGTAACGACCGCCGACCACGGGCAGGGATCGTCCTTTGTCATGCCACTTTACGAGGCGCCTTCACGACCAGGCGCACGATTGCGCCAAGGCTGGCCAGCATGTCGAGGAGCGTATCGGTGCTGAACAAATCGATTCGTCCGCGTAGGAGATCGCTGACCCGAGGCTGAGTCACGTGGAGGATCTTCGCGATCTCCGCCTGCTTGAGACCTTGGGAGACGATCACCTTCTGGAGTTGGATGAGCAAATCCGCGCGGACCGAGAGATGCTCTGCTTCCTTGGGTGAGAACCCAAGATCTCGGAAAACGTTGCCGCTCGACGGTGTGACCCTAACGGTTCCTTTTCTTTTCATGTTGCCTCATTTGCACCAAGGCGCGGAATCTCTGTCGTCCAATCTCCAGATGCCTTGCTGCTGTCTTGCTCGACTTCTTCTCGAACGAGTGAAGCACGTAGATCGCTTCCTTGAATGCCGCAATGTAAAACACCCGGTATGCGCCTTCCGTATGAATTCGAATCTCGCGAACGCCTGGGCCAACCGACGGCATCGGCTTCCAATCGTCCGGATCGAGTCCTTGCTGAGTCCTCCGCAGTTGAAAGCCGGTCAACCGGCGAACGAAGGCCGGAAATGTCCGGACATCGATTCGCGAACTTCCGAGCCAAACCAACGGCTTGTCAGACACTCTTTACCATCCCGTATACAAGTTTCTGTATAGACAGTCAAGGCGTCCTAGCTAGCTAACGTTAACCTTCCAGGGCGGCTAAACGATCGCTCGGAGCGGCAGAGCACTCCAACCTCACTTCAAACCCGGCCGGATCTCCTGCACCAGCTTCTCGAACCGCATCGAGATCCCTTTCGTCACGATGATCTGCTTGAGGTAGTTCAGTGATGTGATCGCGGCGGGGATGCCGGAGATGGCGGCGGGGATGGAGGCCAAGCGTCCTGCCAGCTGCATCGTCTTATCGGCGACGCTGTAGTCCTGCGACATGAAATCGGCGCTTGCTTCCCGGTTGTAGGCGAGCGTCAGCAGGTAGATATCGGCGACCAGCTCGCGGAAGCGCATCTCGCTGCCCCAGGCGAAGCAATCGCCGGCGCGGATGTTCTCGAGAAACTCCGGGACGGTCTCGCCCTTCGATACCGTGTGAACTTTGGCCACGTACTTCAGCGTGTGTGCGTCCGAGCCGCCGATCATCGAGGCCCGCCGGCCGCCTTTCTGCACGCTGTTGACGAGCTGCTGGACCATCTTGTTGTGAAACGAGGCCATCGCGCCGTTCAGCACTTCGAAGATGTCGAACATCTCCAGCAGCTCGGCGATGTAGCGCGCCGCCACATTCTTCATGCGGTAGTTCTGGAAGAGATGGTTGACGCCGAAGATCAGCCGCTCCGACTTCAGGTAGGGCACGAGATCGCGGATGTCGGGCCGCAGCCGCTGGATCTCGCGATGCTGGAGCTCGGTCAGTCCCCACACGCCGATGTGAATGCGCTGGCTCGTCTCGGGAAAGTACGTCTCGACCTCTTCGCCGATGAAGAAGTCCTTCATGTCGGGGAACTTGTTGAGGAGGTAGAGCGCGCCGTCGATCGAGTCGTGATCGGTGATCGTCACGTACGACATGCCGCGTTCTTTGGCGATTCGATAGACATCCTCGGGGTTGTTGTAGCAGTCGCGAGTATTGGCGCGGCGGAAGTACTTGAAGACCGAATAGCGGCTGTGGCAATGCAGATCGGCCCGCTTGACTTTGGGATCCGCGAGGATCTGAACCGTGGCCGTGTCGCTCATCGAATTTGAGTGATTGTTCAACCTGCGGCTCTTTTCTACAATTCGCGTGCCGTGGCTGAGCTCCGCGCAGTGTAGCGCAAGGAAACGACGCCCCGGCCGCGCCCGCGCACGGCAGAGGGTGACGCGAACTGGGAGCTGGGTGTAGGGTGTGGCTGGGCACAGCCGGGCACCGGCCTTGCGCCCCAATCTTCAAGATGACTCAGACCAATCGAAAACTGCCGGGCTCCGGCAATCCGGACGACTGGATGGACGAGGAGATTCCGAAGAGTCTCCCGATCATCCCGCTGGTGTCGTCCGTTCTCTTCCCCAACGGCGTTCTTTCGCTGCAGGTGGGCATCGACCGCAACGTCCGCCTGCTGAAGAGTCTCGGCGAGGATCAGAACCTCATCGCGGCGTTCTGCCAGAAGACAGGCGACAAGGAGAACCCGCGCGCTGAAGATCTCTCCCAGATCGGAGTGCTCGCGGCGATCATCCAGCGGCTCCCACTCTCCGCGGACCGCTATCAGGTCTTCCTGCAGGGCCGCGAGCGCGTCGAGCTCGTGCACATGCTCCAGAACGAGCCTTACTTCGAGGGGATGCTGCGCGAGGTCGTGCCGCGTCCGATTCCGAAGAGCGCCAAGACCGACAACCTGATGAACAAGGCGATGTCGCTCTTCGGGAAGCTGGTCGAGAGCGACCCGAAGTACTCGAACGAGATTCTCAACATCCTGCGCATGAACATGACCGAGGGGCCGGACACGTTTGCCGACCTCCTCTCGTCATTCGTCAACTTTCCGCTCGAAGAAAAGCAACTCCTCCTCGAGACAGTCAACCCGATCGAGCGCCTCGAGCTCCTCGTCGCGGGCGTTCAGCGCGACCTCGGCAAGGCAACCTTCGACAAGGAGCTGCAGCGCCAGATCCAGACCTCGATCGATCGCCGCGACCGCGAGGGTTACCTGCGCGAGCAGTTGCGCGTCATTCAGGACGAGCTTGGCGATTCGAGCTCCTCGGATCGCGAAGCCGATTCCTACCGCAGCCGCGTCGAGGCGCTTCCGCTCGCCGAAGAGCACAAAGAATCGCTCCGCCGCGAAGTGAACCGACTCTCGCAGCTCTCGCCGTCATCGAGCGACTACGCCGTCATCAAGGGGCATCTCGACACCGTCTTTCAGGTGCCGTGGGCGGCGAAGACCGAGGACCAGCTCGACCTTGTGCGCGCCGAGGAGATTCTCGATGAGAGGCACCACGGCCTCGAGAAAGTCAAAGAGCGCGTGCTCGAGTTTCTGGCCGTTCTCAAGCTGAAGGGCGACCTCAAAGGACCGATCCTCTGCTTCGTCGGACCGCCCGGAGTCGGCAAGACCTCCCTCGGCGCCGCAATCGCCGACGCCCTCGGCAGGAAGTTCGTGCGCATGGCGGTCGGCGGCGTCACCGACGAGTCGGAGATCCGCGGGCATCGCAAGACGTACATCGGTGCCATGCCCGGAAAACTGATCCAGAGCTACATCCAGGTCGGCGTCAACAACCCGCTGATCATGATCGACGAGATCGACAAGATCGGTAAAGACTTCCGCGGCGACCCTGCGTCCGCGTTGCTCGAAGTGCTCGATACGAAGCAGAACAATGCCTTCGTCGACCGCTACCTCGAGATTCCATACGACCTCTCGCACACGCTCTTCATCAGCACCGCCAACATGCTTGACACCATCCCCAGCCCGTTGCGCGATCGGATGGAGGTCATCCGTCTCTCCGGCTACACGGAGCCGGAAAAGGTCGAGATCGCGAAGAAGCATCTCGTTCCCGAGTTGCTTGCCAGCCACGGCCTCGAGCCCGATCAGGTGACGATCGATGACGACGCGCTGTTCACCGTGATTCGCGATTACACGGGCGAGGCGGGCGTCCGCAACCTGGAGCGCAAGATCGCCACGATTCTCCGCAAGATCGCCCGCAAAGTGGCCAGCGGGGAAGAGCAGACGCACATCACCGTTACCAGCGCCGACCTCGAGCCGTACCTCGGACTCCCATCGTACGAGCACGAATTTGCCGAACGGCATCCGGAGATCGGCGTGACCACCGGCCTGGCCTGGACGCAGTTCGGCGGTGAGATCATGTTTATCGAAGCGACGCGGATGGCCGGCAGCGGACGGACCACCGTCACCGGTCAGCTCGGCGACGTCATGCGCGAGTCGGTGACGGCCGCGTATTCCTATGTCCGGTCGAAAGCCAGCGACCTCGAGATCGACGACAAGCAATTCAGTGAGCACGACATCCACATCCATTTTCCCGCCGGCGCGACCCCGAAAGATGGGCCCTCTGCCGGCGTTGCCATCGCCACATGCATCGCCTCGGTCATGGGGGAGCGCCCGGTCCGGCACGACGTGGCCATGACCGGCGAGATCACACTTCGCGGTAAAGTGCTCTCCGTTGGCGGAGTCAAGGAAAAGGTGATGGCGGCTCAGCGCTCGAATATCAAGACGGTTGTGCTGCCGGAAGGCAACCGGAAGGATCTGGCTGAGGTGCCCGAGGATGTGAAGAACGGGTTGCACTTCGTCTTTGCCGCACGCGTCGAAGATGTGTGGAAAGAGACTCTCATTCCGCTCTACATCGCCAGGCCGAGCAGCCGGAAGTACGACGAAGCAGAGTACAGAGCTGAGCATCAGAAAAGCGAGCGGCCCGAACAGCGATGAGTGAACCGAGGAAACACGGCTTCCTGGACAGCGTCCTGTTCGCTGCGCTCGTCGTCCTCGTCTTCGGCGTCAGCACCTATCTCTGCTTCACGCTGTTCATACGCGGCCGCTCGGTGTCGACGCCGAACCTCGTGGGCAAATCAGTGAAGGATGCGACCGAGGTATGCACGGAGCTCGGCGTCAGTCTCGTCGTCGATCCCGAGCACCAGCGCAATTCCGACAAGATCGCCGCAGGCAGCATCGTCTGGCAGAACCGGGCTCCTGGCGCGACGAACCTCGTGAAGCGCGGCACCGACATCCACGTCGAGCTCAGCGCAGGTCCGCTGGTGCTGCAGGTTCCGGATCTCGATGGGCAGTCGGCGCGCACGGCGCTCCTTCGCCTCGGCCAGCAAAACCTCAAGCTCGACAATCTTGCATATGTCGATAGCTCGCTGCCGCCGGGAATCGTCGCCGAGGAGCCGCCAAAAGGGACCGTCGTCGCGGCGCAGAGCAAGGTCTCGTTGCTCGTCGCCGTGCCGGTTCCGCCGCCGTCGTTCGTGATGCCTGACCTCATCGACTATCCGCTCGACACGGTGCGTCCGTCGTTGGAGCGGCGCGGGCTCAAGGTGTCCAACGTAAAGTTCGAGGCGTACCCGGGAATCGCCGACGGGATTATCATCCGCCAGTTTCCGTTGCGCGGCGCAGAGGTCAGCGGCCGCGATCCCATCACGGTCGTCGTCAGCAGGCAGGAAGAAGGCGGGATCATCGAGCAGCCTGCCGCGGTTGGACCTCCGAGCGCAGTCCCTTCCACGACGAATCAATGACGACGAAAATCCGGATCGCACCTTCGCTTCTCTCGGCCGATTTCTCGCGCCTCGGCGAGGAGCTTCGCGACATCGAGCGGGGAGGCGCAGATCTCGTCCACCTCGACGTCATGGACGGCCACTTCGTTCCGAACCTGACGATCGGGCCGGCGGTCGTGAAAGCGTGCCGCGCGCAGACAACGCTGCCGTTCGATTGTCACCTCATGATCGCCCATCCGCAGCAGTACATCGGCGCGTTCCTCGATGCGGGCGCGAACATGATTTCGATTCATCAGGAGACGGAGCCGCATCTTCAACGTGCGCTGCGGCTGATCCGCGACGGCGGTGCGAAGGCAGGCATCGCCATCAACCCCGCCACGCCCGCGGAATCGCTGAGCGCGGCGATCGAGTTTTGCGACTTCGTCCTGGTGATGACGGTCAACCCTGGCTTCGGCGGGCAAAAGTTCATAGAACCTGTGGTAGGCAAGATTCGTCTCATTGAGCAGATGATCCGGGAACGAGGGGTGGCGGTCGATATCGAGGTCGATGGCGGTATCGATCCTTCAACCACCCCGCTGGTGGTCGCCGCCGGTGCGACCATCCTGGTGGCCGGATCGGCAGTTTTCGGGCAGCCGGACCGGAAGATGGCAATGGAAGCGATCAGAAAGAGCGTTAGCGTGACAGTTTAGGAGCAGAGATCAGGGAGCAGGAGAGACAGCTCAGCGCTAACCTGAGAGCTCAGTAGAGATCAGCGACCAGAGATCAGGAAGAAACACACCCTGATCTCTGATCTCTAATCTCTAGTCCCTGATCACTCTACCGGAGGCACATTGAAAAAGACCCTGACCCTGATTGCGATCCTCTCGATCGCACTTGCCGGCTGCCGGCACTTCTTTCACCGTAACGCGAACACCGGCGGAAGCAGCGCAACGCGCTCGCTTCGCACGACCTTCGATCCGGCTCTGATGAAGATGCCGAAGGAGAAAGTGTTCCAGCTCGGCGAAGATCAGTTTGCGAAGAAGAAGTACCAGAAGGCCCGCACGTATTACTCGCACGTCTACGAGACCTATCCAAACGATCCCCTCGGACGGCGTGCATTGCTGCGCGTCGCCGACACCTACTACGAGCAGGGCGACTCGGTGAACCTCGTCGAAGCGCAGTACAAGTACCGAGACTTCATCAACCGTTATCCCGGCAGCGACCGCGCCGATTACGCCATGTTCCAGATCGCCATGTGCTCGTACAAGCAGATGGAACGTCCGGACCGCGATCAACAGAAGACGCGCGAAGCCCTCGAGAAGTTCAACGACGTCCTGAAGACTTATCCGAAAAGCCCGCTGCGTCCGGACATGGACAAGCGCATGCAGGACGTCCTCGACCGTCTGGCGCGGCACGATCACATCATTGCCCGTTACTACATCAAACGGCGCAGCTTCAACGCCGCGGTCCAGCGCCTCAACAACATCGTTGAAACCTATCCGAACTATGTCGAGCGCGACGGAGTGTTCTTCGACCTCGGCACTGCACTCTCCGGCCTCGGGCGAACAGCAGAAGCACGCCTCTACTTTGAGCGCGTTCTCTCCGAGTTTCCGCAGAGCGTGTGGGCAGTGAAAGCCAAACAGAAGCTCGGGACCATGAAGACAGCATGAGGCAATTAGCGGCGGCGATCCTTCTCGCGCTCGTGCTCGCAGGATGCGCATCCAACCGCGCGGCCGGCGAAGATGCGGGGCCGCCGTCGCTCGTGCCGCCGCCCGACGCCGCTCCCGCTCCGACCAATCCGGCCACCGATGCGCGGCTTGCCGAATTGCAGGTGTCGATGACCGAGCTGTTGGAACGGCTCGATGTGCTCAATTCACGCATCGCGAAACTGGAGGCAGCCGAGGGCGAGAGCCGCGTCGTCGTGCAACCGCAAACGCGCGCGGCGGAACCAGTGGTGGCACCTCGCGCTTTGGAACCTGTTCCGGTCCCGCGCGTGGCCGAAGCACCGGCTCTTGTTTCTCGACCCATCCCCGCCCCGGTTCACGCACCGGCGCCCGTGAGTGGTCCGCTCCGTTCCGCGGCGATCGCCGACAGTTACCGCGATGCGCTGATCCTGTTCGGCAAGGGGCGCATGCCCGAGGCGCGAGCGGCGTTGCAACGGATCTTCGATGCGGAGCCGTCCGGCGAGCTGGCCGACAACGCGCTTTACTGGATCGGCGAAACGTACTTTGCCGCCGGCGACTACACCAACGCCATGCGCTCGTACGAACGCGTCACGAAGGAGTACCCGGAGCAGAACAAAGCCCCTGACGCGATGTTCAAGATCGGACTCACCTTCGTAAAGACCGGAGACATCGGCATGGCCCGCAAGACATTCGAAGAAGTCATCCGCCGCTATCCCTACTCGACGGCGTCCTCTTCCGCAAAGCTGGAGTTGAAGCGGGTGAGGTACTGACGCGGGGGTGGGGAGTCGGGGGTCGGGGGTCGGAGTTTAGTTCCTTGCCTGGCTCCGACAGCCGACGCTCCACTCCCAGAACAGGCTGAATCGCGAGCCGGGAGTCGTTGCTTTGTCCCTTGCTTGGCTCCGACTCCCGACCCCCGACTCCCAACACCCGCGCCACTCCCGATACAATCCACGCATGGCTGACGAATCTGAAAGCGGCGCATCGCTGCTGGCGCGTAAGGAGTACGCACGCGCCGTCCCCCTCCTCAAGCGCGATCTCGACAAGTACCAGTCCAATCCTCGCATCCGGCTGCAGTACGCCGACGCGCTCGCGGGAGCGGGCGAGCACCTCGAAGCGATCGCGCAATATGAGCGCACGGCGAAGTACTACGAGGACAACGGTCTCACCGTGCAGTCGATCGCCGTGGCGAAGAAGGCAGAGAAGGTGCGCGCCCAGATCAGCGCAGCGCAACCCCAAGAGGCGACCGAAGGAAAGAGCGATCCGCTGTTCTCGCGTCCCGTGCCGAAGTCGCCGCTCTTCGAAGTCCTGACCGAAGTGGAGCGCGATGCCCTCATCCGCGAAATGGATCTCGAATCCCACGACGAGGGAAGCGTCATCATCAGCGAGGGGCAGCCCGGCGCGTCGATGTACGTCATCGGCAGCGGGGAAGTGAAGGTCTACACGCATGGGCCGGGCGGCTCCACGCTCTACCTGGCCAAGCTCGGCGAAGGGGATTTTTTCGGCGAAGTGAGCATGTTAACCGGCAAACCTCGCACAGCCACGATCACCGCATCACAACGTACGGAACTGCTGCGGCTCGACAAAGAGAAGCTGGATAACGCGCTGGCAAAACATCCGGGGATTCTCAAAGTTCTCAACGAGTTCTACCAGCGGCGCGCCGAGCACACGGTCGAAGCGATGATCGAGAGCCTCAAGAAGAAGTGAAGCAGAGATTAGCGACCAGAGACAAGAGATCAGGACATGAGCCAGTTTCTTCACGATCTGCTCTGATCGCTGGTTTCTACCAGAAGGAAATGACCGGAAACGAGAGACCAGCGATCAGCGCCCGACGTTACCTGCCGCCTGATCTCTGATCTCTGGCCTCCAATCTCCCGATAACAGGAGCACACAACCTTGCCCGTTCTTCCCATCGTCAAGTACGGCGATCCGGTTCTTCGCCAGCCAACACAGCCGGTGACCGAGATCGATGAACCGCTGCAGAAGCTGATCGACGACATGGTGGCCACGATGTATGCCGCGCCCGGCGTGGGACTGGCGGCGAATCAGGTCGGTGTGTCGAAGCGGCTGGCGGTGCTCGATCTTTCCGTCGGCAAGAAGCCGGGCGGCCTGCATATCCTCATCAATCCCGAGAAAGTCGAAGCGGAAGGATCGATCACGGAGGAGGAGGGCTGCCTGTCGATTCCCGACTTCGTTGAAGCGGTCACCCGCCCCGAGCGCGTCAAGGTCCGCTACACAGACCGCAACGGCGAGAAACGCGAGATTTCAGGCGAAGGACTCATGGCCCGGGCCCTCTGCCACGAGATCGATCACCTCAACGGCAACCTCTACATCGATCATCTTCGCGGCTTCAAGAAAGAGCGGATCCTGAAGAAGGTTGCGAAGCTGGCGAAGTCGGGGATGTGGTGAGTTTTGCGGGAGTCGCGGTTCGGGAGTCGGGGGTCGGAGATGAGTCAAAGTCCCGCCTCTTGAGTCGACGCTTCGCATTGAGTCGACGCTTCGCAGATGCTCGGAGTTTCGTTCTGGTGCAAGTGCCGGGGCCGCGCCCACTCCCGAACCTAAATCTCCGACACCCGACTCCCGACGCGCGACTCCCGCAACCTACGGCATACCCCCAAACGTCTCGCTAATCAGATTCTTCGTATCGATGGCGCTTTCGCGCAGGGAATCGACGACGCGGTCGATGAAAGGATCGAAGCCGGCAGCCATTACCGTCGCATCCGGGATGAGCTTGCGGTTGCGCGCGATGAGCGTTTCGATCTTTCCGCTCTCGTGGCGGATGGCGCCGTCGCGGGCGAGAGGATCGAAGTCGGCTGCGTAGAGGATGTTGCGCTGATCGGGCTCGTAAAGCACGCAGATCGACCGCGGATCGTGATTGGCGAGCATCGAGAGAACGATGCTGCGAATCGGGGCAATGCCGGTGTCTCCGGCCATGAAGATGAGCGGGCGGCCATCGTTCTCGGGAAGGAGAAAATCGCCGTAGGGACCTTCGATCGTGACGTGCGCGCCGGCGTCGAGTTTGGTTAGCGCCTTGCCGCCCCGCCCCGATCCGACGCGCACGCAGAGTTGCACCGTCTGTGTGCGATGAGGCGCCGACGCGATCGTGTAGGCGCGTGAGATGCCATCCGGGAAGCGGAAGTTCACCCATTGCCCCGGCTCGAAGGTGAACGTGTCGTCATCGAATGCGACCGTGATCTGCACCACGCTCGGCGCCAGCTCTTCGATCTCCGTCACGGTTGCGGCGTAGGAGGGCATAGGGAAAGTATATCTGGGCGCGGGGGTCGTGAGTCGGGGTCGAAAAGCATGAACCACAGAGGCACAGAGGACACAGAGGTTGAATCCGTATCTCTGTGTCCTCTGTGTCTCTGTGGTGAAAACGGTTTTACCGCAGCCATCCAGGCATGATTCCCTGCTTGCGCGCGTCCTCTCGGAACTGGTCGTTCTCGCGTTGTGCGCGGGTGACTTCGAGCTCCGCGGCGGGAATCTGATACTGCGTGATCTCCAGCTCGCTCGACTGATACGTGAACTGATTTGCCTTGTAGCCGAGGGCGAAGAACTGTTCGATTTGCTGTTTGAGTGCCGAGGCGCGGGTGCGAAGCAGCTCGACGTTCTCCTTCGCCCGGCGAATCGCTTCCTCGTGCGCGCGTGCAGCGAGGCGCCACGACCATTCATCGGGATTCGAAGGTGCAGCGGCTTCGCGAGGTTCCGGAAGCCGGTCACCGGAAGCGCTGGATGACGGCTTGCCGGTGTGGTTCTGCTCCAGCTCCCGCAGAAGGCGCTCCCGCTCCGGTGCGGAGACTTTCAGCTTCTTGCCGGAGTCTCCCGTTACGACGATCGCCTTCGTCACCGCCGCCCGCGTCGCATCCATATCGACATCTGCGAGCGGGATCGAATAGAGCTGTCCCTCGGTGCGGAAGATGACCCGTCCTTGTTCCTCCCGGATCGGACCTTCCACGTCGAAGTGCGTGCCGTTGCGCAGGATGAGTGTTGTCGTGATTGGAACAGATGCGGGCGGGGATGAGCCGGCGACGGTGACGGCCAGCAGGAGGGTGGCGAGAAGCATGGCTAATTATCCGCCTGATCTCCGTTAACGGCCGGCAAACGTTATGATCAGCGCTCCGTGCCGAACTGGTTCTACATCTTCGTCAACGGCCTGTACCTGGCTGGCGTATCGATTTGGATCGGTGGCGGCATCGTCGTGACCGGCGTGGTCATTCCGGAGATCTTTCGTTTGCAGCCGCGCCACGAGGCTGTACTCCTCGCAGTGGGGGTGCTCCGGCGGTTCGCGAGAATTCGGGTGATTGCGCTTTTTCTGATGCTGGCCGGCGCCGGAATCAAGGTTCTGGTGTGGGAGCGGCATGAAATCCAGCCGTGGATGGCTGTTCGTTGGGGCGCGATCGTGCTGATGGCCTGGGCGCTCGTCGTCGACCTGTTGCGGCACAGGCGGTTGAACGCCCTCGCGACCAGTGTTACTCCGCAGCTCCCTTCGGACGATCCACAGCGCGAGGTTCTCGACATCTTTCGAATCTACGCGGAAGGGATCATGCGCGCGTCGCTGGTCGCCGCGCTCATCGCGCTTCTGTTCAGTTGATAGAATCCGCCGTTACACCCATGTTCACGCCCCCACACGGCAAGCCTCAACACCGCCGCCAGACCAATGGCCAGTAGTCTCTCGCACGTCACCTGGATTGTTCTCAGCGCGATCAGCGGAGTGCTGTTCCTGATCTTTGACGCCATCCGCTACTTCGCGCAGCAGATCAGTCCAGTCACGCTGCGCCGCTGGTCGGGCGATCAGGCTGGGGAAGGGCCGGGACGCTGGTTCCACTTCGACCCGCAGAATCTGCAACTGGTCAGCGGCTCGCTGCTGCAGATCACGCTGATCGGCGCGTTCGTCGGAACGATCCGCGTGCTCGACGGAGAGTCGGCCGCGTTTGCCTGCGGCGTCTCCGCACTGGCCTGGCTCGTCATCGTCATCCTCTGGAAATTCGTGCTCGCCTTTGTCCCCGAGGATATGGGGGAGATGATCCTGAAGGCGCTCATCCCGTTCTCGCATTTCTTCTACTTCCTGTTCTGGCCGATCCTCTTTCCGCTGCGCCGCGTGTTCGACCGGCTCGACCGGGAAGAAGAAGAGGCGCACGAGGACGAAGAAGTGACCGACGAAGAGGTGCAGGCCTACATCGACGTCGGCGAAGAAGAGGGCATCCTCGAGGCCAGTGAAGGAAAGATGATCCAGTCGGTCGTCGACTTCAGCGACCGCGTGGCCCACGAGCTGATGACGCCGCGTATCGATGTGGTCGCGTTCGATGCCACGCACTCGTTCGAGGAGCTGGCGAAGCGCTTCAGCGAATCGAAGTACTCGCGCATCCCGATCTACGAAGAGAGCGTGGACAAGATCACGGGCGTCGTTCATATCAAAGAAGTGTTCGAGTCCATCGTCAAAGGCGAGAGCAAGCCGGTCTCGGAGTTGGCGCGCGCGCCGTATTTCGTCAGCGAGACGAAGAAGGTCTCGGAGTTGCTGCGCGAGTTTCAGAGCGAGCACATTCAAGTCGCGGTCGTCGTCGATGAATATGGCGGCACGGCGGGCATCATCACGATCGAGGATGTCGTCGAGGAGATCGTCGGCGAGATCGCGGACGAGCATGAGGAAGAGGAAGCGACGATCGTCGACCTGGGCGGCGGCGAATACCTCGTCAGCGGGCAGTTGCGCGTCGAGGCGCTGGAAGAGCTGCTCGATGCCGGCTTGGAGAGCGACGACTACGAGACGATCGCGGGGCTCATCTTCACGTCGACCGGCCGCGTGCCGAAAGCCGGTATCGTGGTCAAGAAGAACGGCTATCAGTTCACCGTCGATCGCGCGGACCGGCGGCGGATCTACCGAGTGCGGGTCTCGAAAGATCCGGAATGGACGAACGAAGATGAAGAAGAAAGAGAATCCCGTGGCTGAGCAGGAAAGCTCAGCGACGAAACACAGCCGTGCAACGAAACCGCGCTTCGGAGTGGTCGCGCTGGTTGGCCGTCCCAACGCCGGCAAGTCGACGATTCTGAACCGCATCCTCGGGCACAAGGTCTCGATCGTCTCGCCGAAGCCGCAGACGACGCGCAACCGCATCGTCGGCATCCTCAACGATCCTCGCGGCCAGATCGCGTTTCTCGACACGCCCGGGATTCACCGGCCGTTGCACAAGATGAACGTGCGGATGATGGAGCACGTTCGGGCAAGTTTGTCCGAGGCCGATGTGGTCGCGGTGATGATCGACTGCAGCCAGCCGTTCGGGCACGGCGACGAGTTCGTCCTCGAGATGATGCGCGATCAAAAAGAAAAGCAGCCCGAGGCGAAGCGCTACGCAATCCTCAACAAGATCGACCTGCTGAAGAAGAACAAGCTGCTGCCGCTCATCCAGCAATACAACGAGACGGGGCTGTTCGATGAGATCGTCCCGGTTTCGGCGATGACGGGAGATGGGGTAGAGCAACTCGTCAACTACTTCTTCGCAGCCGTGGCGGCAGGTGAGGCCATCTACTCGAAGGAAGATTTCACCACGCAGCCGGAGCGCTTCTTCGCCGCGGAGATCGTTCGCGAGAAGCTGCTCGCGCACACATCGGAAGAGCTGCCCTACACGACGGCAGTGGCAGTCGAGCGCTGGGAAGAAGAAGAGGAAAAGAACCTCATCAAGATCTACGCGACGATCGTGGTCGAGCGCGAGACACAGAAGCCGATCATCATCGGCAAGCGCGGCGACATGATCAAGCGAATCGGCACCGAGGCGCGGCTGGAGCTGGAGACAATCCTCGGCGCGCGCGTCTTTCTCGACCTTCACGTCGCCGTCCACGGCGCCTGGCGTGAGGACGAGCGTTTCCTCGGCGAATTGGATTGGCCGCTGCGCTGATTTTTTGCCTTCCCGCTACGGGCGATGCGGGGTGTAGAATCCGCCCAAATCGGTCCTAACGGTTCAGGAAAAAGAGGGGAATCTATGCATCTTCGCAGGATCTTGTGTTGTCTCCTGGTGATGTTTGCCACGACCGCGGTCTTTGCCCAGCAGACGGGCGCATTCCACGGGAGAGTTACTGCTTCAGACGGATCGGCGCTGCCCGGAGTTACCGTTGAAGCGCGATCCAGTGCGCTGCCGCAGCCACGCGTCACCGTGACGGATGGCAACGGCGATTACCGCCTGCCCCAGCTTCAGCCGGGGTCATACACCCTGCAATTCACGCTTGCCGGAATGCAGACAGCGACGCGGAAGGCCGATGCCCTTCTCGGTCAGGACATGGCCGCGGACGTGAAAATGGCCGTGGGTGGCGTCTCCGAGAACATCACGGTGACCGCCGAGACCACTCTCGTCGATCGAGATACGACCGCGATCCAGAACGGCCTGGGCAATGCCCAGATCCGCGCTCTCCCGGTCGCGCAGAACTACGGCGATCTTCAGAAGCTCATCCCGGGCGCCATGGTGACTCAGGACACGGTTCGTGGTCCGAGCGCCGGCGGCAGCGGCCAGTCGAACGTCTATCTTTTCGACGGCGTCAACGTGACGACACCTCTGTTCGGCACGCTGGGAGCCGAGCCTGCTACCCACGACATCGCCCAGGTCAACGTAATCAAAGGCGGCGCGAAAGCAGTCGACTTCGATCGCGCGGGCGGGTTCCTGATCGACTCCGTGAGCAAGTCGGGAACGAATAAGTACTCCGGCGAGGTCGAGTACCAGGTTCTCAATCACACGATGATTGCCGACCAGGCCGGAACCGTGAATACGATCTTCCAGGAAGATCGTAACTGGGCTACAGCCAGCATCGGTGGACCCATCTGGTCCGATCATCTCTTTTTCTACGGCTCGTACTACCACCCCACTCGTAAGAGAGACAATCAAGCCAATCTGACTGGTCCGCTTCCGCAGTTCAAGGTGGACCGTAAAGAAGAGTTCGGAAAACTGACGTTCACGCCGACCTCTTCGATCCTCATCAACGGCAGCTATCGAAACTCGACGGACGTGCAAACGTCTGGCGGTGGCTTTGGAACCAAAGGCGCAGCAACAACGGGCACCGGAAACAAAGGTGACCTGAAGATCGGCACCCTCGAGGGTTCGTGGGTCATCAATCCCAAGAGCTTCGGAACATTCAAATTCACCGACTATAAGAACCCGACGATCGGGATTCCCGATCACCTCTCCAGTGCAGTTCCGTCAACTGCGCTCGGAACGCATCTCGACATCAACAATCTGGATCAGCTCGGGCTTCTGACCGTTCCTACGGTCATTGCCACGAATCCGACGCAGGCTGCGTTCGTACAGCCATTCATTGATAAGTACGGCTACACGGTCGCCGGCGTGAAGACCGGTGGCGGCACTGTCGGTTTTGCTTCCCTGGCCCACGACGATGATGACTTTTACCGGAAGAACGGCCAGGCCGGCTACAACTACACTCTTGCAACGAAGAACATGACGCACGATCTTCACATCGGATATCAGCAGTACACCGACTCTGAAGACCTATTCCGGGAGTCGAATGGCTGGGGCTCCATCAGCATTCCCGGCGGCGGAACAGCAAACAACTGCCCGGCGTCTGCTTGCGGCGGCACAGCGAAGACGGCCTTCTTCCAGGCGACTTTCCAGCAACAGACGGGAGGGCTCGTCCCCGTGATTCACTCTGAGTTCCGCTCGCGGAACATCGAACTGAATGACAGCCTCCGGTTCAACAACTGGACGTTCAACATCGGCGTAATGGCCAGCAACGACACCCTCTTTGGTCAGGGACTGACGAAGGCCGACAATGTGGCCGGATTCGTCAAGTCGCCAGGCACGAAGTACGAGATGCACAACGTACCGTACAGCCAGACCATCCAGCCGCGCCTCGGTGCGACATGGGCATACAACGGTACGGATACGGTCTTCGCGAGCATCGCGAAATACAATCCGGCCGCAAACTCCGATGCGCGCGCGGCCTCCTGGGACCGCGGCCTCGAGCAGACGCTCAATGCGTACTTCGACGCCAGCGGAAACCTGCTGGGCGTGGACCCCGTCAAGTCGTCTTCCGGTAAGTTGTTCGAAGCCGGCATCAAGCCTCCGAAAACGCAGGAATACATGATTGGTACGGCCAGACAGTTGGGCACCAGATGGTCGGCCCGCATGTATGGGCGCTATCGCTATGCGAACAATTTTTGGGAGGACACGCCGAATAACGAGCGCGTTTGCCTCGCGCCGTTCGGTGCCGGCGGTGTTTGCCAGGCATCGTCGTTCGTCTCCAACGCGCCGGCCAGTGTTCCGCACGTGCCGTACATTCCGGACCTCCCGGCCAAGCTCGCTGCGATTGGCAGCGGTTCAACGTATGTAATCGCCAATCTGGACGGCGCGTTTACCAAGTATTACGAAGTCACAACCGAGTCTGAGTACACAGGGGACAAGTTCTTCCTTCGTGGCTCGTACACCTGGAGCCACTACTACGGGAACTTTGACCAGGACAACTCGAGCTTCAGCACAGCGAATGACGCGAACCTTTTCATCGGGTCTTCCAACATTGCTGATGCAGCCGGCCGCAACGTCTGGGACAACAAGTACGGCGATCTTCGCGGCGACCGCCGCAATATCGTGAAGCTCTACGGTGCGTACACGCTGCCATGGCAGGCCACAACAGGAGCGTACTTCCTCTACCAGTCAGGCCAGCCGTATCAGATCGAGAGCTTCCTGCCGTACAACACCATCACGACCTCCTCGAGCGACACCGCTCGCTACGCAGAACCCGCCGGCCGGCGCAGAACGCCCTCCTACAATCAGTTGGATTGGAACTACACCCAGGGTTGGGCTCTTCCGAAAGGTCTGAATCTGCAGCTAGTTCTCGACTGGTTCAACGTGATGAACCATCAGACCGGATATAACTACGAAGCCCGAGTCGGCACGATCGGCACTTGCGATCCCAGCAAGAGCACGAGCTGTTTCTATACCGGCCTCACCGGCCCAGTCGCTTATCTCGCGCACGCGCCGGCGCCGAACTCTTTCTATGCCCCGCGGCGCTTCCAGATCGCAGCACGGCTGATGTTCTAGCTTCTTCTACAGGCAGTTGAATGAAAGAGCCCGGCGGCGACGCCGGGCTCTTTTCTCGTTCAGTGGAAGAGACGCTCGCGGGCGATCAACTCTTTCGTGGTGGCGTTCGCGTGCTCGCGGGCCGCAGCGATGCGTGCGGCTGCATCAGGTTCGTGCATCAGAACGCTGACCTGGGCGCGCTTGAAGAGCGCCATTGCGTAACCGGGATGCGAAGGCGGCACGCGATCGAGCGCGGTGCGGGCGTCGTCCAGCCTGTTCGCGGCGAGATAGAGCACGCCGAGCTCGAGGTCGTTGGCGAACGCCGCTCCCTGAACGGCGCGCGCTTTCTCAAAGGCATCGATGGCGGCGGTTGTCTGGCCAGCCTGCATGGCAAGCTCACCGAGATGCCGAAGCTCGGCCGGAGAGGGCGTGCGGAGTGCGTAGATGCGTTGAAGGAGCGCCACTTCATCGTCGAGGCGCCCCTGCCGTTCGCGGACGTGAGCCAGGCCTTCCAGCGCGGCGACGCGGTCAGGAGACTCGGCCACTACCTGCTCGAGCAAAGGAACTGCGCGCTGCCACTCCAGGCCGCGCGCGTAATGAAGCCCGAGGTACTGGCGTACGTCCTGCGATTGCGGCGCGATCGACTGGGCCTTCTGATACGTGGCCAGAGCCTCACTCTCGCGTCCGATCATCGAATAGCAGGTACCGAGCCGCAGCGCCGCATCGAGGTTGTATGGGTCTTCCGTGAGGATGCGCTGGAGCAGGGGAATCGCCGCCGTGTATTGTTCGCGCACGAAGAGTCCAGCCGCCTGATCTTCGATGGAGAAGAGGTGAGTCATGTCCGCGGCACGTGGCGCGTTCGCGCGCACGAGCGGCTTCGTCGTCGAGGCGACGTACCCGAGGCTGGCCAGTTTGCGGCGCTCTTCATCACTGACATTGGGAGGTTCCGCTGTGGTCGCGGCTTCGAGAGAAGGAATTGGATACTCGCCCAGTGTCGCGCGCATGCCACGCGTCAGTTGTGTGCCTCCGCCGAGGTCGTGCGCCTCGGCGGGATCGGCGATCACGTCGTAGACTTCGACACGTCCGGCCCGGATCGCTTTGTAGCGGCCGTCGACAGCCATGACCTGCGGCTGCCAACCGTAATCGAGGAATGGCTTCATCGCCTCAGCAGCGACGATTTCAGAAGTGCGCGACGCCGCCGGCGCACTGATCTCCCCACGAAGGCTGTTCGCCGAATCGATGCCGGCCCAGTCGAGGATCGTGTGAAAGATGCGCCGCGTGCTGACGGGTGAATCATTGGCTCCGGGTGCGACGCCCGGTCCGGCCACGAGCAGCGGCACGTGCATCGTCGCCTGGTAGAGCAGGTTGCCATGCTGCGCTTCGCCATGCTCGCCCAGACCCTCGCCGTGATCGCCTACGACGATGATCGCGGCGTCACGTCCGAAGCGCTGCTGAAACGCGGCCACGAGACGGCCGAGCTGCTGATCCATCGTGGCGATCTCGCCGAGGTAGGGCTTCGTGGCATAGCGGGTCCGGAAGGGCTCGGGCGGCTCGTAGGGGAAGTGGGGTTCGTAGTAGTGGATCCAGAGGAAGAGCGGCTGCGCAGACGGTTTCGACAAAAGCGCCAGCGCACGGTCCGTGGTCGCCTCGGCCGTCCGTTCATTGCGTGGCTGGGGCATGTCGTCGTCATAGGTCTCGAATCCGCGCGCCAGTCCAAATCGCCGGGCCAGCGCGAACGCGGAGACGAACGCCGCGGTGCGGTAACCGGCCGCGTGAAGCTTCTCCGCGACCAGGGCCTGAGCAGGGGAGAGATAGCGCCCGTTCTCGTGCAGACCGTGTCCAGCGGGATAGAGGCCGGTCATCATCGACGTGTGGGAGGGGAGCGTCTGAGGAACCGCGCAATACGCCCAGCGAAAGCGCCGGCTGTGCGACGCCAGAGAATTGAACGACGGCGTGTCGATGCCGACGGCCTCGGGACCGATCGAGTCGGCGCGCGTGGTGTCGAGAGTGACGAGCAGAATCGATGGACGAGGCGAAGTGCTGGCCGGTTGCTTCGACGTCGTCTCCCGCTGGCACGCGCCGGAAACGAGAACGACAGTGGAGAGAGCGAGGAGAGTGAACGTGTTGCGCGTCATCGCGGTAGTTCTAACACGCGAACCGGCCAGTCGTGGGTCAATTTGGACTGCTTATCGTGGTGCCGAAGCAAAGGCGACCACAGAGACACAGAGAACACAGAGGTGGACTCTGTGACCTCTGTGTCTCTGTGGTGACCGGGTTTTCAAATTGACCCATTACCAACCGGCCGCGCGCTGAGTCTCCACTACAATCGCCGTCATGCTGAATTACATCTGGTTCGGCCTGATGGCGATTGCGCTCATCGTGGCCATATTTACGGGGAATGCCGGCGCGCTGACGAAAGCTTCGGTCGACTCGGCGAAGACCGCCGTCGAAATCTCCCTCGGCCTCGTCGGCATCATGACGCTCTGGCTCGGCATCATGCGTGTCGCCGAGCAGGCCGGGCTCGTGGCCATGCTCAGCCGCGTGCTGCGTCCGATCAGCCGGCTGCTGTTCCCCGAGGTGCCTGCCGATCACCCGGCGATCGGGGCGATGGTGATGAGCGTCTCCGCGAACATGCTGGGACTGAGCAACGCCGCCACACCCCTCAGCATCAAGGCGATGGAAGAGCTGCAGACGCTGAATGAGGACAAGGAGACGGCCTCGAACCCGATGGTCACGTTCATGGTGCTCAACACTGCCGGCGTGCAACTCATCCCGACGACGATCATCGGAGTCTTAGCGGCCGCCGGCTCTCAGGCACCGACCGCGATCATCCCAACGACGCTGATCGCCACACTCTGCGGCGCAGTAGCCGCCGTGACGACCGCGAAACTATTGCAGCGCTTCTTCCCCACAAAGCTCCCACCCCCAACTCCCGACACCCCACTCCCCGAGGTGGGCCCGTGATCCGCGAAGTCCTCCAAGCCATCTCGTTCTGGGCCATTCCGGTCCTGCTCGTCGGCATCCCCCTTATCGGTTTGATTCGCGGCGTGAAGGTCTACGACGTCTTCATCGAAGGCGCGAAGGAAGGATTCCAGGTCGCCATCCGCATCATCCCGTTTCTCGTCGGCATCCTCGTCGCCATCGGCATGTTCCGCGCCTCGGGCGCGATGGACCTGCTGACGAACGCCCTCCGCCCGCTGATGAGCCGCACGATCTTTCCGCCGGAGCTCTTCCCGCTGGCCGTTCTCCGCACGCTCAGCGGCAGCGGCTCACTGGCGCTGACGACGGACATCATCAAGCGCTACGGCGCCGACTCAATGCTCTCGCGCATGGCCGCCACGCTCTACGGCAGCAGCGAGACGCTCTTTTACGTGCTGGCCGTCTACTTCGGGGCGATCGGCGTGAAGAAGACGCGCCACGCGATCCCGTCGGCGTTGGTCGGTGATCTCGTTGCGGCGATCGCCGCTGCCGCGGTTTGCCTCTGGATGTTTCGGTAG
>DATLVW010000831.1:0-2039 GCA_035577085.1 Thermoanaerobaculia bacterium | reverse complement strand
GAAGCAAACGCGCGAGGCATATCGACTCCTTTAGGTGACCAAAAGGGTGTGCATGTTAGCAGATGGGGGTGGGGTGTGGGGCGTGGGGTGTGGAAGGGTGCGCGACAGATATCGGGCGTCGGTTATCGGGGGTCGGCAGTCGGAGATTAATCTCACGACTCCCACTCCCCACACCCCACTCCCCACCCCCTACAATCGACACATGCTCTCCGACACCCGACTCCCGAAACCCGACACCCGCCGCAAAGCCATCTACGCGGCCGTGAAACGCATCCCGCGCGGACGCGTGGCAACGTACGGACAGATCGCTACGATCGCTGGTCTCGATGGTCACGCGCGCCAGGTCGGATACGCATTGCACGATCTGCCCGGCGGCAGCGACATCCCCTGGCATCGCGTCATCAACGCGCGCGGCGAGATCTCCCCGCGCAGCGCCGGCGACTCCCACGAATTGCAGCGAATGTTGCTCGAAGCCGAAGGCGTGGAGTTTGATCTGGCCGGGCGTGTGGCGCTGAACCGCTATCGGTGGAGTGGCGGCAAACGGTGAGCGATGGATGATTCTCCGCGTACTCCGCGTCTCCGCGTGAAAAATCTCTCTGGCGATCAACGCGGAATCGCTTCAGCTGCGCAGCCGTTGTCAGCACCGTGGCCGACACCCACCCGAATCCTCCGCTGAAGGTCGCTCTCTTCAACGGTCTGCGTCGCCGATGCCCTCGCTGCGGCGAAGGCCAGCTCTTCCGCCGCGGCCTCAAGACTTACGAACGTTGCTCGGGGTGCAACCTTCTTTTTCAGCGCGACTACGGCGACACGCTGATGTTCATGATCATCACCGACCGTATCCCCATCCTCTTCGGGATCGCCGCGCTTTACTTCGGGATTCATCCGAACGGCTGGGCCAGCACCGTCTTCTTCTTCGCTGCTCTCTCCGTTCCGCTGCTGGCCACGCTTCGGGAGCGCCAGGGACTCGCGCTCGCGCTCGATTACGTCCTGCGCGTCAAGCTCAGCGATCCATCCGACGAGCTGCACGCTGCCAGCCTGCCCAGCCACAGCGCGTAGCCGGCAACCAACCACTCATACCGTATTCGAGAAATCGAACGGCGATTCGTCCGCGAACGGATCGCTGTCGTTGGTCACGGCCAGCTTCGAATCCATCTCCTCGCGGGCCATGTCCGACGTCGACTGGATCCCCTGCAGCTTGAGGCGGAACTCGTCGGGATTCGAGGCCCGGCGCAGCGCTTCATCAAGCGTGATCAGACCGTTCTTGTACAACACGTACAGCGACTGATCGAACGTCTGCATGCCGTACTGCGACGTGCCGGCGGAAATCGCGTCTTTGATGAGCTTCGTCTTTTCCTTGTTCTCAATGCAGTCCCGGATATACCCAGTCGAGATCATGACCTCGGCGGCCGGGACGCGGCCAAGCCCGTCCGCTCGCGGCAGCAGACGCAGCGAGACGACCGCCTTGAGGACGGCAGCGAGTTGCAGGCGGATCTGTTTCTGCTGGTGCGGCGGAAAGACCGAGATGATGCGGTTGATCGTCTCGGTCGCGTCCATCGTGTGCAGCGTCGAGAGCACGAGGTGGCCCGTCTCGGCGGCGGTGAGCGCCGTCTCGATCGTCTCGTAGTCGCGCATTTCGCCGACCAGGATGACGTCAGGGTCTTGACGCAACGCTGAGCGAAGTGCCTGCGAGAACGACTTCGTGTCCACTTCGATCTCGCGCTGATTGACGATCGATTTCTTGTCGCGGTGAAGGAACTCGATCGGATCCTCGACCGTCATGATGTGCTCGGTGCGGTGGGCGTTGATGTAATCGATCATCGCCGCCAGCGTGGTCGACTTGCCCGAGCCGGTGATGCCGGTGACCAGGATGAGCCCGCGCTCCTCCTCGGCCAGCTTCTGCACGGTGGCGGGCAGGTTGAGCTTCTCGAAGTTGGGGATCTCGGCCGGGATGATGCGCAGCACCATGCCGGTCTGGCCACGCTGCTTGAACACGTTGACGCGGAAGCGGACCCCGTCCGGCGTGCCGTAGGAGAGGTCGG